>NZ_JBALNX010000085.1:26524-38652 GCF_036962035.1 Bacillus sp. JJ1773 | reverse complement strand
CGGGTTCTTTCTTATATTAATAGCCCATATTAATAAACATCGAAAAGAAAAATGCAAATAATAGAATGACTCCAATAACAAGCAGAATAAATAAAGCAACAATAATCCATCCTAACACTTTTCTACCCGTCACTATAAGGTAGATACCTAAACCTAATAATCCGAAAACAAATCCTAGGATTCCCCAAAGTACCGGACTTTTCCCATGCTTTGGTGCATCTATAACCATAAATACTGTTATGGCGATACTTAATAATAAACCAATACCATACTCCATTTCTTCAACTGCCTCCTTCCCCTGCTCAAAAAACAACAGATACTAAATTTCTATACAATTTTAACGAAAATATGCGAATGGATTAACCCCAAATATTTGACAAAAATGGATTAATAGTCCATTACCAACCCTCCGGATCTTCCAAAACTTAAAAAGTACATAATTCCCATGCAAATTGGAAAATTTAAATAGAGGGAGGGAACCAATATGATTGGTGGACTTATTAAAAAACTGCTTGAACATAAAAAGATAAATACCCAGTTTAATGAAATATCGAATGCCAAAGATATTGAACTGAAGAAGCAATCGATAAGTCCAAACTTAGAAAAAATGATCGACATTTTTAATCATATCTATTCTATACCCTTAAATAAAGACGTGATCATTCGTACCATTAATATTGGCGGTTTGAATATCAAAGCTGCTACCATTGCCATAAATTCCATTTCTGATTATAAAATTATTGAAGAACATTTACTTTCACCATTGCTGACAAATGAAAATTCGGAAAAAGAAATTGAAGATTTAATAGAATTTCAATCGCTCGTTAAGATTCAGATGATACAAGATGCTATTGACAAAATTAATGATGGAGGCCTCATCCTCATCGTTGACGGATTTCCATTTGCCTATGGCATGACTGCTAGTGCAATGGCTAGCCGGCAAATTGATAAGCCAGAGAATGAATTAACTTTAAAAGGATCCAAAGAAGGATTTACTGAAAAGCTCAATGTTAATGTTTCTTTAATTAGAAAGAGAATTAAAAATGAAAGCCTCATTTTTGAAACATCTGTTATTTCAAAAAGAGCGAGAAATCAAGTTAGCATTGTCTATCTCAAGGATTTAACAAATGAAACATTACTTCTTAATATCAGGGAAAAATTAGCAAAGCTTGATGTAGATTCAATTCATAATATTGCCCTATTAGAGCAGTATATTGAAGATCGAAAAACTTCATTATTTCCTACAGTATTATATACAGAAAGGCCGGATCGCGCTGTTTCATATATTGATAACGGCTATATAGTTCTAATTATGGATAATTCTCCAGCTGCCCTTGTTGTTCCGGCTACCTTTTGGTCATTTTATCATACAGCTGAAGATCATTATATGCGATTTATTCCTGCTAATTTCACTAGATTAATGCGGATGATGGCAATTTTTATCACACTATTCATGTCAGCAATTTATGTGGCTATGACATCCTTTCATGCGGAAATGATACCGCACGATTTATTATTAGCGATTGCTGCCACGAGAGAAAGGGTGCCCTTTCCCGCGTTTGTCGAAGTATTTCTAATGGAAATTGCCTTTGATCTTATACGTGAAGCCGGGTTAAGGGTTCCAGCCCCAATTGGACCAACAATTGGAATTGTTGGAGCCCTAATACTAGGACAGGCTGCCGTACAGGCAAATATAGTTAGTCCGATTGTTGTTATTGTTGTTGCACTAGCGGGACTTTGTTCTTTTATTCTAGGTGATGTTAATATGGATTATTCTATCCGTTTAAGCCGCTACTTTTTTATAATGACTGCGGCACTATTCGGAATTTATGGGATGACAGCTGGCTTTGTGATAGGAATATTTTATTTAGTCTCATTAAAGTCCTTTGGTGTTCCTTATTTAGCACCGTTCACTCCGAGATATTTCTCATCAAATGACAGTCTTTTCCGAAGGCTGCTGCAAGACGAAGTGTTCAGACCAGGTTATTTAAAGCCTAAGGATATGAAAAAAAACTAGGAGAATGTTAATGGATCAATTAAAGGGACAAATGGGGATTAGGGAATTTTATGCCATTATTGTCATCACTGTAGGTACGAAGCTTGGAGATGACACACCTACAATTTTATTTAATCATTTAGAAACTGCAGCTTGGATGGCCCCTATAATCATTGGGGCAGTTTCCTTTTTCCCATTATTCCTGCTTCTTAAAACACTTAACTTATATGGAAATAAAAATTTAGCTGAAATCATTCTTGATTTATTTGGAAAATACCTCGGATTTATCATTCTATTTATTTTATTTGCGATTTTTTTCAGTGCCCTGACCATCGACTCTGCCACTTATGGAAATCTCATTTCAACGATGTATTTTACAAAAACACCTTTTATTATCATCCATGCCCTATCCATGGCCTTATGTGCCTACGGAGCGAAAAAAGGAATAAAGCATATCGGGTCGGTTTCATGGGCTCTTCTTATTTATATAAAAATCGCCCTTCTTGTAGTCTTATTGCTCCTGTTTGTCAAAGGTGAATCAAGCTTTATATTTCCAATCTTCGGACCAGGTAAGTGGGAAGTACTAAAACACAGCGTAACGCATTCATCCATTTATGTAGATTTATTTTATTTGGCTCTCCTATTCCCATTTATCTCTGAGAAAAAAAGTTATAAAAAAGGCATTTGGATCGGCCTTTTATTCGTAACAATTGAATTGTCTGTTTCCATTATGGGCTATGTCATGCTGTTTGATTACATTGGCGTGAAGATGATGAATTATGCTTTTCATGAAGCGATTCGTTATTTTGAAATTGGGTTTTTAATTAATGTTGAAACTTTCTTTTTTCCATTTTGGCTTGTCGCTGCCTTTCTCCGATTTACGGTTTATTTATATTTAAACGCTCTCATATTTAGTTATATTTTTAAAATCAAAAATTTCAATTATCTCATTCCAATCATGGCAACTTTAGCAGTAGTACTTGGATTGATTCCGGAAAGTCCCTCTTTTACACTTTTCCATTTACGAGAGAAATTGATCTACATAACGACACCGGTTTTTCTCATATTCCCTTTTGTGATTTGGATATTTGGAAGGATAAAAGGAGTAAAAAACAATGAAAACGTCTCAAATTAAACTTCTCTGTCCTTTGATTATCATAGTACTACTAAGCGGATGTTGGGATCAGAAGGAAATTGATCGGAGAGATTATGTTCTTGCGATTGGATTTGATAAGGCTGAAGATCAAGGGATAGAAATTTCCTTTTTGATTATAAATCCCGAGGTAGGCTCGGTTCAGATGGGTGGTTCCACGTCAGAACCTCCAACAGAAATTATTTCCTTTAAAACAAAGGATATAATTACAACTGAAAGTTTTGCAAATACCATTGTGGCAAGGGAAATTTCCTTTGATATGATCAGAATTATTATTGTTTCTGAGAAGCTTGCAAGGGATAAAGATTTTATTAGATGGATGTACGATGCCATAAAACTAAAAGACATTCGAAGAGATAATTTCTTAGTTTTCACAAAGGAAGATGCCCGTAAATTTATGGAAAATAATAAGCCAAGGCTTGAAACTAGGGTACATAAATATTTTGAAAATATTATTAATCGCGGAAATGAAACTGGTCTCATTCCTTTTTCTCAACTGCATACGTATTTAAGAATAACTGAGGCTGATGCCGACCTCTTTTTAGGTATTTATGCGACAACAGAACCCGATAAAGATGAGATTAATGAAATGAGGAATGAGGATAATATTTTTGCAGGGCAATTTAAGCCTCGGGGAAAAACGAACAAAACTGAGTTTTTAGGATCAGCTGTTTTTAAAGAAGGGAAAATGATTGGAAAACTTACAGGAGAAGAAACACGTATATCCTACCTATTAAATAATGTCGATCATGCCACAGATATGCTTGCTTCGGTTCCAGACCCATTTAATAAAAATTATAGCATGGGGGTAAGAATCTCCCAGCAAAAGGAAGCCGATATTCAAATGAATTTATTTGACAGGAATGGCACGATCCACGTAACTTTGCCGCTTATGATCGATGTATTATCAGATCATAGTATGGTAAATTACAATTCCAACAAAGAGAACCGAGAGAAATTAAAAAAACATATTGAAGATCAATTTGAAGGGAGAATAAATAATTTTGTCAGAAAGACACAGGAGGAATTCAAAGGAGAACCGTTTGGATGGTCATTAAACGCGAGAAAGGAATTTTCGAATCTTAAGGATTATCATAAATTTAACTGGATGGAAGCCTATCCAAATATGGATGTAAAAGTAACGGTTAAAGTAAAAATTATTGAATATGGGAGACAAAGTAAATTGCCAAGTCTTCATAAAGTGAGGGATTAAATTGAACATTTTTATTTTCTTATGGATAACCTTAGTGCTTATCCTCCTCTATTCACTTGGCTTTTGTATTTCACTTTGGAAAGAAAAGAATAAAATAGGAGCATTCGGGGTTTTCTTGTTAATAGGCGGAACAATTGTTGGATCCATTTATGGCTTAATATTATAAGGCAAAGGTGCCAGGCGCCACGGTACAACAACATCTAGTGTCTAATTAATGAGGTAGACTCTAGATGTTAGTTTTAGTGTGGAGCCAGGCACCTTATACAAGCCTCATTAGCCGTGGCAATCATAATATCTCAATTGGTTCCGTGGATTACTCCTAGTTCCTTCAAATATTGTCGATACGCAATACTCATTCTATCGCTTACTAGTGATAGCTCAACTTGTAAATCAAGCGGCAGTTCTTCTGGCTTTTGATTCTCAACTACTGGCTTGTCCTGAGCAAAAATTTCATCCTGGAACTTAATAATTTCTTCATCTGATAATCCCGTTTCGTAGTCGAATGAAAGAATTCCATAAGCTACAGATTTATCTTCCGTTTCCGGACGGATGGTTAATAAAATCGTCATATGTGTCCCATTTTCACGATCCTTCTTAGTGAATAGAACGGTTAAAGGACGAATAATTTCATATGTGTAATAGACATATTTCGGATTTCCAGAACCATCTGGATCAGGCTGATAAATGGCAATTTCGTCTGAGTATATTCGATTTCCCTCTTTATTTACGGAATAATCGATAATTTCACGATGAGATTCGTCTCCAAGGAACCCTTGATGGACGACTGCCAAATGGCCAACATCCAAGAAGTTTTCAACGATACGCGGTGGCTTGGCATTTACTTCCTGCGGTCCCCAAATGACATTGTGGTAATCTGTTGTTTCCATTTCTTTATAATAGAAGAAATCAGGATTATTATTAGCTAAGTTCACCCAAATAAATCCATATTTTTCTGTACAACCATAAGTCGTTGCCTTTGCCTTCTTAGGGATCGATCTGCCTTCCGGAAGCTGAGGAATCTTAACACAATCCCCATCATGATGAAACTCCCAAGCATGGTAAGGACAAACAAGACAATCATTCTTAACTTCCCCTAATGATAAGGCTGCCCCTCTATGAATACATAAATCTTTAAATGCATGGACTCCTTCACTATTTCTAAAAATAACGAGCCGCTCTCCCATCACAATTACTTGAATAGGCGTATTCTTCACATCAACAGAACGACAGGCAACAATCCAATCTTCTAGCAACACTTGATCTTGTATCATGTTAGTCCCCTTTATTTACGTATTTTCTATTTTCATTGTAATAAGATTATTATCATTGGTCAACTAAAAACACGAACAAATTTAATATTCTTCAAAAAAATGTTCGTTTTTTATATACAAACGCTTTTTTTTTTAATATAATCCAGTTGAAAAGGTTAAAAACGCGAATATCAAGGAGGAATACCGTTTTGGAAGGGAAACCAAATAATGGGATTATCATTGGAGTAGATGATAAAATTAGTTATGGAAAGGCACTCCTACTTGGAGCACAGCACGTGTTAGCTATGGATTTGTATATTGCACCAATCATCATTGCTGGCCTTTTATCTTTAGGAACTGAAAATACGTCTTTCTTTATTCAAATGTGCTTTCTAGCAACAGGGCTTGCTACTTTAATTCAGACAGGTGCAGGAATTAAGCTGCCAGTCGTACAGGGTCCTTCCTATGTACCAATTGGAGCCATTGCAGCTATTGGGGGAAAGCTTGGATTAGGAGCTATTGCGGGAAGTCTTATTCCAGGGGCACTGATCATTGCACTTCTAGGATATCCATTGAAATGGTTTGCAAAGGTAGTCAAAAGAATCATTCCTCCTCTTGTCGGGGGAACCGTTATTATCATTGTTGGGATTGCCTTAATGCCAGTAGGAATGAATAATATCTATATTGCACCAGGCAATGTAGGTGACAACATTATCATTGCTGCAGTTTCTGCAGGCGTACTGATCATTTGTATGCTTCTTGGCCGTAAAATGAATGGAATTGGAACTTTTTTCCGATTGATTTCTGTTTTAATTGCCATAGTTGCAGGAACGCTTACAGCAAGCTTATTCGGAAGCGTTGATTTCTCCCCTGTTAAGGAAGCCGCTTGGTTCTCATTGCCATCATTTCTTCCTTTTGGTAAGCCGATTTTTAATGTAAGTGCTATTATTACAATGGTTTTAGTTTATTTTATTATTTTAATCGAAACGACTGGAACGTGGTTTGTTGTTTCTACCGTGACAGGAAAAGAGCTTGATGAGAAGCGTTTAAACCGAGCTTCTGTTGGTGAAGGTCTTGGATGTTTTGTTGGTGCCCTATTTGGAAGCACGCCAATGACTGGTTATTCATCTAATGCAGGACTTCTTGCAATTACTGGAGTTGCCAGCAGATTAGCGATTATGGCTAGTGGACTTATCCTTGTCTGTTTAGGCCTAGTTCCAAAGCTTTCTACTGCTATCACTTGTATCCCTGAGCCTGTAATTAACGGTATCTTTGGTATCGTTTGTGTCGCGATTGTGACAAATGGCATGAAGGTCATTCAACCAATCATCATAGATGACCGTAATATGATGGTCATTGGGATCCCGATTCTTTTAACGATCGCAGTAACTGTTTTGCCAAAAGATGTGTTATACAGTGCACCTGAATGGGCAACATATATTTTATCTTCTGGAATTACAGTTGGCGCACTTGCTACTGTCATAATAAACTTAGTCATTCCGACTGGTAAAAGAAATTCTGCATCGGAACCTGTGAGTGAATAATCGATAATTTCGGAGGAACTAATTTTGCGATTAGTTCCTTTTTTTATACCTATGTTAGGGTATTGGAGCAGTTCTGTTCAAAACCCTAACATTGCACGCTTCAATGTTTGGGTTTTTGCCAAACCTTCTACAAAACCCTTACATTGGACATTTCTATGTTAGGGTTTTTGCCGGAATCCCTCTATAACGATAACATTAATCCCTGCTCGTCTAGAAATCTTACTGTTTCTTCTTCATAGAATTGATAAAAGGAGCGGACTTTTACGTTAAGTAACCGCTCCTTCCTATTTTATTTATTTTTCGTCTACTACTTTTGGATTTCCTCCCATTGCTTCATTGGATCTGCAATGGATTCATCATTAGGCATATGAATGATGTTGATTTCTCGTTCATTTCGTTCTTTAGCAAGATCAAGATAGATCATTTTTGATTTTCCAAGGCCAGCCTTTTCTGCGTCATCTACTGAGGCTGCATAATAAACAGTCTTAATACCGGCAAAATAAATTGCGGTTAAGCACATCGAACATGGTTCACCGCTCGCATATATGGTGCAATCACTCAAGTCCAATTTTTGAAGCTTTGCTTGCGCCCTTCTAATCGCCAATAATTCTGCATGTCCACTTATATCAAAATGAATATGAAGTTCATTTACTCCATCAGAAATAACTTCATTGTCTCTTACCAATACAGCACCAAACGGCTGGCCGCCCTGTTTAACATTATCCAAAGCTAATTGAATGGCTTTCTTCATAAATGTGTCCATGATAAAGACTCCTTTCTAGTACAAAACCTTATTTCTTACTAGCGTATCATATTAGCCCCCGTTTCGCCTACCAGGGCCGTCATCATCTTCCTTCTCGTACAGTTTGCTTCTACACCTACATTAGACGATATGGGAACCTTTTTCTGTTACGAGATTGTTTTTGTTCCAGGTTAGCTTCGACTCTTTCACCATTAATAAAATTTTCTAGTATTCTAGTCGTTGTGGGCTTCCTTTTTTAGGAAAAAATTATAATGAAAGCAATCCATGTAGAGTTCTTCCAACTCCTGTATTGTCGGGACCTTTGGGTTATTTGCCGGGCTTCCGCTTTCCATGGCGTCTTTGGCCATTTTGCTTATAGCTAATTGAAATTCTTTTTCATCTATTCCCCACCCTTTTAAATTGGGAATATGTAAGGTTTGACAAAGCTTTTTAACAGATTCTACGGCAAGATCTGCAGCCTCTGCATTAGAAAATACCTTTCTTCCCTTTGCAAAAATTCTCCCTAAATCTGCTAATCGATCAATACAGGAATCCTTGCTAAATTCCAATACAGCAGGGAGAAGCATCGCATTTGAATACCCATGCGGAACATGGAATAACGCCCCAATTGGTCTAGACATTCCATGAACGAGACAGACAGATGAATTGCTGAAAGCCATTCCTGCCTGAAGGGACCCAAGAGACATTGCTCCACGTGCCTTAATGTTGTTCCCGTCCGAATAAGCTATTTGGATATTTTCAACGATTAATTTCATTGCGGACAACGCAATTGTATCTGTCATTGGATGTGCCTTCTTTGAAAGATAAGCCTCAACTGCATGGCTTAGTGCATCAATGCCTGTTGCTGCTGTAACATGCTTCGGGGATGATAATGTCAAAAGTGGATCGACAATCGCTATTAATGGCATAAAGGCAGGCTGCTTAATCATCATTTTGACTTGGTTAGATGAATTTGTAATAACTGTCGCATCAGTTGCCTCGGAACCGGTTCCGGCTGTCGTAGGAATGGCGATATGTGGGATAGGAGGCTGACTCGCTATTTTCTTCCCTCCCATATAATCGCCGATATAACCACTATTAACAGCAAGTACGGCTATTGCTTTTGCGGTATCAATACAGCTGCCGCCTCCTACTGAAATAACGAGATCACAATTTTCTTTCTTAAAAATCCCAAGTGACTCTGCTACATATTGATCAGTTGGCTCCGAGTCAACACCAAGATAAATGGAGCTTTCAACACCACGATCCTGTAAATATTCTTGGCATTGATGAACGTAACCTAACCGATCCATGATTTTATCGCTGACAATTAATGCCCTTTTCCCTCTTGATGAAGCTTCTTGCCCTACTTTTTCGAAAGATTTTTGACCATAGATAATGGTTTGCGGCGCTCTAAAAAACTCGTAATTTTCCATCCTGCACTCTCCCCCTGCTTTGTCCTATACTTCATTAAACGCTCAAACTATGTAAAGTATGACAAGGTGTAACTCCGGAATTATTGCTTATAAGCTAATTACCATTGTGAATAGGATATAGAAAATACTGAATTATCAAACATTTACTATTTTAACACTCATTCTCATATAAAGCTGAAATTTTTTGATTTTCTTTCCAACAAACTATTTAATAAAATTTCCTTTGACAGGATAAAGAATTAGGTATATATTCATATTATAGTATATTCAAATAATCAAATATACCAATATATTAAGATACTAAAAATAAAGAAGGGGTAATATGAAGCAAGAAAAATGGTTTTTTACTGGCAGATATAAAGGGTATTCTCTACAAGGCTTCCAAAAGGATCTTTTGTCTGGATTAGTTGTAGGTGTTATTGCCATCCCTCTAGGCATGGCATTTGCTATTGCATCAGGAGTCAAGCCTGAGTATGGAATCTATACAACTATTATTGCGGGAATCTTAATTTCCGTAATTGGGGGATCAAAATACCAAATTGGCGGTCCAACCGGGGCTTTTATCCCGATCTTATTCGGAGTTGTTATTACCTATGGCTATGAAAACCTTCTTATTGCAGGATTTTTGGCGGGAATTATCCTCTGTTTAATGGGTGTATTTCGGTTAGGGGCATTAATTAAATTCATTCCAAGACCTGTTACGATCGGATTTACATCGGGAATTGCTGTCATTATTTTCACAGGGCAAATCGCCAATTTTCTTGGACTACAGGGCGTTAAGCAGCATGAGTTATTTCACGAAAATATTGTAGAGATTTTTAGTCATCTTCAAACGATTAATATCTTTAGTGTGTTAACCGCTGGCATTTGCTTAATAATTATTATTCTCACTCCTAAACTATTTCCGAGAGTCCCAGGCCCTTTAATTGGGTTGCTTTTATCAACGATTGTTGCCTCCATCTTTTATCCTGGAGAAGTTGCTACAATCGGATCTACGTATGGGGATATTCCAAGTACTTTACCACAGTTTTCCCTTCCGGACATTACTTTGGACAAAATCGTTCAGCTAATTAGACCTGCTTTTGTCATTGCCATCCTTGGTGCGATTGAATCCTTGCTCTCAGCCGTTGTAGCGGATGGGATGACGAACAGCAAACATCACAGTAATCGTGAGCTTGTCGGTCAGGGTGTGGCCAATATCATTACTCCATTATTCGGAGGGATACCGGCAACAGGCGCAATTGCCCGTACAGCTACCAATATAAAAAATGGAGCAGTATCCCCTTTCTCTGGGATCATCCATGGGTTCATGGTATTATTAATACTAGTACTCTTTGCTCGGTATGCTTCAAGCATTCCGTTGGCCAGTATGGCGCCGATATTAATGGTTGTTGCCTGGAATATGAGTGAAAGACATGTATTCTATCATGTACTTAAGACAAAAACAGAAGATTCCCTCGTCCTGTCTGTCACCTTTCTATTAACCGTATTTATTAATTTAACGGTAGCAGTTGAGGTCGGGTTATTATTAGCCGTCATTCTATTTACGAAACGAATGAGTGACATAATGGTCACTGCTAAAGCATTGCCAGATCATAAGAACAAGCACGAAAAGGTACGAACCCATATGGTCACAGATACTAATGATTGTCCGCAAATAAGTATTTACAATATAGAAGGTCCTTTATTCTTTGGCGCGGCGCAAACCTTTTCACAGACCATAATGAGCACCATCAATTATAAACCAAAAGTGTTGCTTCTAAGAATGTCAAAGGTTCCATTTATGGATACTACTGGAGAGGCTTCTTTAGCTAACATCATTAAGGACTTTTCCAAGCATGGCATTGTCTTAATCTCCGGATTAAGGCCACAGCCGATGAAAATGATGCAAAAGACTGGCTTATTCGATGCAATTAGAGAAGATCATTTCTTCGAACATACAGGCGAAGCGATTGATTATGCATTACAAGAATTAAATAGAGAGAAATGCCTAGGCTGCAAACACTTTGCCTTTAAGGAATGCACTGCGCTATCCTCCAAGGCGCATACGGGTAAAAAGGCATTTACTTCATAAAACTGCACTAAATAAAGAGGGGTTATTCAAATGAACCTTGAAATGCAAAAATTCAAAGCAGATTTCTTTAAAGCTTTAGCCCATCCGCTTAGAATACGAATTCTTGAGATTCTCTCAGATGGAGACAAAAGTGTAAATGAAATTCAATCAATCGTTGGAAGTGAAGGTTCTGCTGTATCACAGCAGCTAACAGTGTTACGATCAAAAAATATTGTAACTGGTACAAAGGATGGAAATCGGGTGATTTATTCATTAAGAGATCCAATGATTATCGAATTGCTTCAGGTGGCAAGGCAGATTTTTAATAATCATCTTGTGGATGCAATTTCAATGTTGGATAAATTATCAGAGATGGAAAGCAATGAAGAAACAGACTGACACAGCTTTTAGTTGCTGTGTTTTTTTCATAGTATAATGTGAATCTCAATCAGTGTTATAGACTGTGAACCTGTAATAAAACAAAGAATAATTCCCTTCCGGTGGATAAAACTAAGGCAGACCTTTTAAATAGAAATCTCATCCAATCTTATGTACAATGGACATTATACTTAGTGTCCCTAAATATAATAAATAATCATTTGAGTGTTACACAGGGGGAAATGATATTGAGCAAACATATAGTGGATGAAACTCTTCCGAATAAGATTGGGTCCGATAAGATTTGGACGCGGGATTTTATTTTGATTGTTATGTCCAACTTTTTTATCTTCCTTGGATTCC
>NZ_JBALNX010000085.1:14156-26445 GCF_036962035.1 Bacillus sp. JJ1773 | reverse complement strand
GTCGAGGAATTAGGCGGAAATGATCAGCTCATCGGCATAGTAGTAGGAATTTTCACATTCTCCTCTTTGCTTCTTCGTCCTTTTGCCGGGCATGCATCAGAATCAAGGGGCAGGCGTTTCGTTTACTTATTTGGGCTGGGGATATTTGTGATCTCAGTAGGATCATTCGGTTTTGTCCCAAGTTTATTTTTTCTTTTCTTTATTAGAATTGTTCAAGGAGTTGGCTGGGGCTTTTCCACAACTGCTTCTGGAACGATCGCGACTGATCTTATCCCCCCAAGAAGGCGCGGAGAAGGAATGGGATATTATGGACTTTCGGGCAATATCGCATTAGCACTTGGACCCACTCTAGGTCTTGCCCTAACAGGCACTATTTCTTTTAAGATGTTATTTATAATTTGCTCACTCCTTGGATTAATGGCCTTCATTCTATCGTTGAAAATTCGTTATAAACAAGTTGATCCCGCAGCTGTGCAGCAGCCTCATAAAAAGTGGGATTTCTATGAGAAAAGTGCACTTCCACCTTCAGTACTATTATTCTTTTTAACAGTAACTTTTGGAGGAATCGCCACCTTCCTGCCCCTTTATTCCGCGCAAAAAGGGGTCGAAGGAATCCAATGGTACTTTCTGCTTTATGCCTTTGCTTTATTGTTATCACGGACATTTGCTGGAAAAATTTATGATCAAAAGGGACATAAGGCCGTTTTTATCCCAGGGGCTATTCTTATATTAATTTCGATGGGATTACTTTCATGGCTGCCGGGTAGTTTGATTCTCTACATAGCTGCTATTCTTTATGGCTTAGGTTTTGGCACCGTTCAGCCTGCCTTGCAGGCATGGTCAGTAAAGGAAGCTCCTCTTCATCGGAGAGGTATGGCCAACGCAACCTTTTTCTCATTTTTTGATTTAGGTGTGGGAATTGGAGCCATAGCTTTCGGCCAGATTGGCCACTGGTTTGGATATAGTGCGATTTATATGGTAGCAGCTGTCTCCGTACTTTTTTCTATCATTCTTTACCTCTATTTTGTAGCCAGAGCCCGTGAACAAGCTTTTAGCGGATAAAAAAAGCCTTGAAAGGTATAAAGTATACGCTTGCAAGGCTTTCTTATTTTTAACGGACAGGTGTCGCCAACTCTCTAAAACGCATCACAGCTTTTTCTGTGTCGGCCTCAAATCCTTGTTCTATCAGCGTCTCTCCAAATAAAACGACTGCTTTTTCAAGCATCTGATCGGTTGTATTTCCCATATGGCCGATCCGGAATGCTTTGCCAGCCAAATGAGCAAGAGCTCCTGCCACAATTAGTCCTTTTTCAGCTAGGGCAGTCCGGAAAGCAGCATCGTCCATGCCATCTGGATAAAGAATACAGCTTAATGTATCAGCCGCAACCGCCTCGTCCGCTATAGCTTTCATCCCGTATACGGCAAGAGCAGCTCGAACCGCTTTCCCAAACGCTTTATGACGTTTATAGCGATTTTCCATCCCTTCAGCTAATACGAGCTTCATCCCTTCTTCATAGGCATAGATTAAATTGACTGGCGGAGTAGCAAAATATTTGGAAGGGTCATTCATAATTGGAATCCAATTGTTAATATCACAATAGTACGCAGGCACACGCTTTATTTGTTCTCGTGCAACCAATGCCGTTTTATTAAAGGCAACAATTGCGATTCCCGGCGGTACACCGATTGCTTTTTGGGAGCCTGATAAAACAACATCAATCTTCGCATTTTCATCCCCATAAGACTTGCTCATATCCTCTTCCATTGCAGCTGTAGCACAAACACCATCAAGGATGATTAGGGCACCATGGCTCTTAATAATCGGTACTAAAGTATTTAAATCTGCTGAAACACCTGTGGATGTATCGGCATGTGTAATCGTAACAGCCTTGAAATTTCCGGACGCAAGCTTTTCCTTAACTTCATCGGGATCAACCCGTTTTCCCCATTCTGATTGAATAACCTCGGCTTCAATCCCGAATGCGTCGGCAATTTTGATAAAGCGATCTCCGAAAAAGCCTTGACTAATGACAAGAATCTTTTCTCCGGCTTCTACCGTATTAACGAGAGCCATTTCCATTGCAAGTGTCCCGGACCCTGAGATTACAAATACTTCTCCATCACTGTTTAGCATTTCCCTTGTCTTCTCAATAGCACTTCGGTATATAGCTGTAAACCTATGATCCGTATGACTTCTTGTTTCCTCTGCAAGTGCATCATAAATGGAATCGACAACAGGTGTCGGTCCCGGTATAAGCAGCATTTCTTTGTTACGCATGTGCATCCTCCTAATCGAATTTATTAAGCAATCATTCCATACTATTAATACTTCTATATGAATATGTAATACCCTCTAATTATTATAAAATTCAAAATTTAATACCTCTTCTAAATTAAAACTCATTAGAAAATCATTGACTGATAAAGGAATTTAATAATATGATAGTACTATACTTGATTACACAAAAGCATAAAAGCACAAAAGCGTTGAACTATTTAAGTAGCTCATACACTCTTGAAAGACAGAGACTTGATGGTGGTGAAAATCAGGCAAGGTGTATAGTGAAATACAGTTAGGGAGCTGTTTTTCCGGTTTCGGCCGTTATCTAATAAGAGAGCAGAGTAATCTGCTAACTAGGGTGGTACCGCGGAGCTTCCGTCCCTTTTGGGGATGGGGCTTTTTTGTTTTTATTGCTTAAGGAAGGAGAACATAATATGAAAAAGGAACTTAGCATTGGGATGTCGGTCATTCCAATACTTGCATTAATCATTTCTGCGGCTTTATCGATATTTATTTGGAAAGCAGGCATGCATATCCCATTAATGATTGGGGTCATCGTAGCAGCAATCGTTGCGAAGATTTGCGGCTGGAGCTGGGATGAAATCCAAAATATGATGGTTCAAGGAGTTGCTAGAGCTTTACCAGCTGTATTTATTCTGCTTATTATTGGCATGATTGTTGGCTCATGGATCGCAAGCGGTGTCATCCCAACAATCATCTACTATGGTCTATCCATCATAAAACCAGAATTATTTGTCCCTATAGTAGCACTTGTTACTGGTATTGTGTCCATAACATTAGGAAGCTCCTTCACATCTATTGCAACCATCGGGCTTGCTTTTATGGTGATTGGGGAAGGACTTGGATTTTCACCGGGTCTTGTTGCTGGAGCAGTGATTTCAGGGGCTTATTTTGGAGACAAATTATCACCGGTTTCTGACACTACAAATATTGCACCTGCCATGGCTGAAACGGATTTATTTAGCCATATTAAACATATGCTTTGGGATACGCTCCCTGCATTTTTTCTATCCATCTTTTTGTATTGGATTGTTAGTAATTCCGGTGCGGCAAGTGTTGTGGCAGATGCAAATGTCATAGATACGATCAAGGTTGGTTTAAATGAAGTATTTATCATTCATCCGCTATTATTGCTAATGCCGGTGCTAACAATCATCCTAATGATTTTACGTACACCAGCCATCCCAGCGTTAATGAGTGTTAGTCTTTTAGGTGGTGTGCTTGCCATCTTTGTCCAAGGAGCATCCGTATCTTCCATTATCCAAGTCATGACAAACGGATATTCCGCTGATTCTGGTGTTGCAGCATTAGATTCCTTGTTAAATAACGGCGGCATGATGTCAATGCTTGGTACAATTGCTTTATTAATCATCGCGACTGCACTTGGAGGTATATTAGAAGATACAGGATCCTTTGAAATATTAACTCGAAAAATGATGGCGAAGGTCAAATCTGCAGGAACCTTAATTAGTTCAACGATTCTTTCTACTTTTGTAGTAGCCTTTGCAAGTGGTGCTCAATTTTTGGCGATTATTTTACCAGCCAGAACCTTTGTAAAAAAATATAAAGAAATGGGAATAGATACGAAAAACCTTTCAAGATGTGTAGAAGCGGCTGGAACGGTTGGGATTAACCTCGTACCATGGAGTGTCCCTGCTGTATTTGCAATGAGTATCCTTGGCGTTTCCCCTGGCGAATTTATACCGTACGCTTTCTTTGTTTTCCTAGTCCCGCTTATCAATATCATATTCGGCTTCACAGGCTGGACGATTTCAAAGAAGAATTATCATGAAGAAGATACAAAGCTATTAAAAGATAGAGGAGAAATTTTACAATGAGCGAAGTGATTTTACATGTATTAGGAACGGCACAAGATGCTGGACTGCCACATCCAAATTGTTTTTGTAAAAATTGTACAGAGGCGATTAATAATCCTAAGGTTCGGCGCCTTGCCGCCTCATTGGCCATCGTTCTTCCGAATGAGCGAAAATGGCATTTGATTGATGCGACTCCTGATTTAAAAGAACAGATGGTAAATCTGCAATTAAAATACAGCTTGCAGGGCCAGCTTATGGATAGCATCTTTTTAACGCATGCCCATTTAGGTCATTATCCGGGGTTACTCTTTTTGGGGCGTGAAGCAATTGGTGCTGCTGGAACTCCTGTGTTTGCAGGTCAAAAAATGAATCAGCTGCTAAATGAACAGGCGCCATGGAGTCAATTAACTAAGCTAAAGAACATCGTAACGCATGAAATTAGGAATCGACAGCCACTTCCCATATCTCAGCAAGTTTCAATTATTCCAATGGATGTTCCGCATCGAAATGAATTCTCTGAGACTTTTGCATTTGTGATTAGCGGACCGAATAAAAAAGTCCTCTACATTCCAGATATCGACCGCTGGAATGAATGGGACCAAGATATATACAATGCTTGCCAAGAGGTTGACATCTGCCTGCTTGATGGGACCTTTCATTCACCGAAAGACCTTGAAAAAATTGGCCGGGATTTCCGAGAAATTCCCCACCCTCTCATGACAGAAACAATGGAAAGGCTTCAAGATTTAGTTGGAGAAAAGGAAATATATTTTACCCATCTTAATCATTCGAACCCTGTTATTGACTCTGATCGTCAAATTCGAAGGCAAATTGAGGATAGAGGTTTTCATATAGCGGAGGATGGGATGGAATTTAGATTGTGAGGTTTGTTGCAATCATAAAGTTTTTTCGATAACAAAAATTATAGCCAGTCCCTTAGTATTTGTTATACTCAGGACTGGCTATATTTTATTGTTTAATTTTTTTATATTCCTTCTCAATATCTTGAACAGTTTGTTCGATCTGTTCTCCCCAATGATCATTTACTTTTTTGAAAACGATTTTCCCATTTTGGTCCAAAATTCCGTAGCCGCGATAAGCAACATCACCATTCTTCATTCCGAATCGGTCAATCAATTCCATTTTCGGGTCAGAAATAAACGGCAAACTTGTTCCAAAATATTCCTTTAAATGGTTGTATAATTCCTTTTGCTGTTCCGGTGTATCATTGCTGATAATAAACATTTCCATATCCATGTCATCTAACATGTCAAGATTTCCATGCAACTCAACTAGTTGCTGCTGACAAAGTCCTCAGGTGTATGTTGTAATAAAAAAGAACAATGCTGGCTTCTCTAATGGAAATGTAACTTCATTGTTATCTTGATCTGCTAATGTAATTGGATCTTCTAAACCCTTTTGACCACAAGCAGCAAGAAATAGCACTGCTGCTAGGGTCAGCAAAACCATTCGTAATTTCATGTTGTCTCCTTTCTAAGTTCAAACGCCTAATCCCATTGAAAATGCTTTAGGGCATTTTTACTTACATTTATCATTTCACAATAGATATATTATAATAGATAGCCTATGTAATCCACTTTTTAAGATCAAATAAGGGATAAAAGTGCCAAAGTATGTCTTTTTACAGAAGTTTATAGGACACATTACAGATGAAACTAACATAGTATGTCCTTTAACAACAGCTTAAAGGACACATTACAGACGAAACTAACAAAGTATGTCCTTTAACAAAAGCTTAAAGTACACATAACAGATAAAACTATCAAAGTATGTCCTTTAACTAGAGTTTATACGACACATATTCGATAAATTAATCCTCAAGTCCTTCATCATGTCTACTATGCATTAAGCACTTACTGTATTCTTTAATGCTCCCTGCTTCTTTTTAAAACTCAACACAAAAAACGTTGCTACAATACAAAGTACACCTGCTGAAATAAACGTGATCGAATAGCCATTAAAAATTTCATAAAAGTAGCCGCCTAAAAACGCAGCAACACCCGAGCCCACTTGGTGAGCAGCAAACACCCAGCCATAGACGATCGCTCCCCGTTCTTTGCCAAAGTATTCTGAGGCTAACCGGATGGTTGGTGGCACGGTTGCGATCCAGTCTAAACCGTAAAATACAGAAAAAGCGACAAGCATTGGATAGGATCGTAAATCAAGTGCATACGGTAGGATGATTAGGGATAATCCCCGAAGTCCGTAATACCAAAATAATAGCCATCGATTATCGAACCGATCAGATAACCATCCCGAAATCATCGTTCCAATAATATTAAAAATCCCCATAAATGCAAACAAGCCTGCTGCATATACTTCTGATATACCATACAAACCACAAGCCGCGATAAAATGCGTCCCAATCAATCCCGCAGTGGACAAACCACAAATAAAAAAGCTAATGGATAATAACCAAAATGGAACAGTACGAACACCTATCCATAATACCTCGAATGCTTCCTTAATTGGATTTTTTTCATTCTGAATAATAGGGGCAATTTGATTTGTGACTGCACCGTAAGGGATTAGCCCCTTATCAGCCGGTTTATCTCTCATCCAAATTGCTATAAGAGGGATCATCAAGATACCTAACCCAATAAATACATAAATTCCTGTTCTCCACGAAAAAGCCTCAGTCAAATTAGAAAGCAACGGAAGAAAAATCATTTGCCCCGCGGCAGTAGCTGACATTAGTATGCCGACAACGATTCCCTTTCGTTTTTCAAACCAATTATTAGCTATAGTTGCTGCTAAAACGGTAAGAAAAACCCCGCTGGCCACTCCAATCATAACTCCCCAAATGAGGTTCAGATGCCAAATTTGACTCATAAATAAGCTAGCTGTCATTCCGATTACTAGCACGAGCATCGCATATGCCATCGTTTTTCGAATACCTATTCTTTCAAGCCCAGCCGCAATAAACGGACCTGAGAATCCATATATCGTTAAATTTATCGCAAAGGCGAACGAAATAGAGGAACGGCTCCATTCAAATTCCTGCTCCAGCGGTATTATGAGTATACCCGTAATCGAGCGAATCCCCGCAGCAATTAGTATGACAAAGAATGTCAGCCATACCACTATCCAACCATAATACAAAATTTCCCCTCCACATTCATACTTAATACAATAAAATTATCATACTACTGTTTTATACTTCATAAAAGAAAAAGTTTTCAGATTTTAGGTAATTCAGAAAATATTAGTTGACATAATAAAATTATGATTAACCTTTTTATTCCTCTTTTACCAACACAATTCTGTTTGCTGAAAATAATTAATTTAAGGTTGTCATTTGTTTAAATCCGTGATATTATTATCTCGAATTAAAGATACTTTTATTCAAAGTAAAATTCGATTCATGTGTACGAATTGTATGGGTAAAGTAATCAATATAAATCAAAAGTTTTATTGGAGGAATATTAATGAACGAACTAAAAGGCATCCATCATGTAACAGCTATTACAAGCAGTGCTGAAAAGATCTATGACTTTTTCACTTATGTTTTAGGAATGCGCTTAGTAAAGAAAACGGTTAACCAGGACGATATAAAAACATATCACCTATTTTTTGCAGATGACGCTGGAAATGCAGGGACAGACATGACTTTCTTTGACTTTCCTGGCATTCCTAAAGGCGTACACGGAACAAATGAGATTTCAAAAACATCCTTTCGTGTACCTAATGACGCGGCATTAGATTATTGGGTCAAAAGATTTGACCGTCTCGATGTTAATCATACGGGGATTAAAGAGCAATTTGGGAAAAAGACAATTTCCTTCATTGATTTCGATGAACAGCATTATCAATTAATTTCTGATGAAAATAATATAGGGGTTGCCTCTGGAACACCATGGCTAGACGGTCCTATTCCATTAGAATATGCGATTACTGGCCTAGGTCCAATCTTTGTTCGAATCGCAAATTTTCCTTATTTTAAAGAAATGATGGAGAAGGTTCTATTATTCAGAGAAATCGACCAGGAGGGTGCATTTCATTTATTTGAAGTTGGAGAAGGTGGAAACGGTGCCCAAGTAATAGTAGAAGATAATCCTAATCTCCATCAGGCCCAACAAGGCTTTGGTACCGTTCATCATGCGGCATTCCGTGTTGAAGACCGCTCTGTTCTAGAAGAATGGGACAAGCAGATTCGAAGCTTCCGAATCCCAACATCTGGTTTCATTGACCGTTTCTTTTTCGGATCCTTATACTCAAGAGTGGCACCTCAAATATTATTCGAGTTTGCTACAGATGGTCCTGGCTTTATGGGAGACGAACCGTATGAAACACTGGGAGAAAAATTATCCCTGCCTCCGTTCTTAGAAGGAAAACGTGAGCATATTGAAAAAATAGTTAGACCAATCGATACGACTAGAAGTACGAAGAAAATAGAAAAAGAATATTAAGTTTTATACCACATTGCCTGATTTCTTCATTTTAGGAGAATCAGGCAATCTCTTTCTTTCATGAAGCTATCTTCTCATGAATTACACTTCCTTATCTCCACACTGACGCATACAACTTTTTATACTTTAAATACCCTTCTATTTCCTACTTGTCTTAACAATAACAATTCAAACAGAGTAATGTGAATACTTTAGGTAATTACCTTGACAAAAAATAAGCTTTTATCCTTATATATTTCTCCACAAGAAGCAACCTATTTATACAGGAGGTGCTAAGATGACAGAACCAAGCCAGCCAGGAAGCCAAAAACTGCCGGATTTTGATAATCTGAATGATCGAATAATAGCCCCACAACGATCATCTGGTCCCACTTTGGTCATAAAAACGAATTTGGATCCAAAAGACTCAACAGTTGAAAATCCCTATTATGTAAATGATAAATCAACAGATATGAAAGAGTTTAGAGATTTCTTTGAGGATGTGTAACTTGCATTAATAAAAGTAGTCGGAGCCGATATTTTGAATATCGGCTCTTGTAGAAGACTCTCATGATTTTTTTATTTTAGATAGGACATCTCTTTCTCTTTAAGAGCAAGTCGAATTTGCTCTATAGCTTTAGGTCCCATACCATGTAGCTGTAATATTTCTGCCTCTCTCACTTTAGTGAATTGCTCAAGTCTACTGTAACCTGCTCCTTCCAGAGCACGTCTTGCTGGTTTTGCTAATCCGGAAGGCAGATCGCTTCTCATTATTTCTTCTGTCATTTTGAACCTCACCTTTTTTATCGTTTAACTTTGATCATTTCTTGCTTCTAAGACAATAAACAAACCATTAAAATGCTTTTCAATATTTATTATTGTAAGACCATGCTGAATGACTAGCCCATAAGTATCCCGATTCAAACAACATCCATCACAAATTCTCTTCCATGCAGGAGTTAACCAATTCTGCAACATAGATAGAAAGCTGTTTTCCAAAATGACATGTTCGAATAAGAGAATTCTTCCGCCAGGTTTACATACTCTTTTAACTTCACTCAGCGCTTTTTCTGGATTTTGTATTGTACAAAAAACCAAAGTCGCCACTACTGTATCAAAAGTATGACTTTCGAATGGCAGCTGCTCGCCACTTACCTTTAGAATTTCAATTGGTACAACAGCACTTTGATGTCTTGGTCTAGAACGATTGATCATCTTTTGACTTGGCTCAATCGCGATGACTTTATCTGCATGTTCATAGAGTTGAAAATTGATGCCAGTCCCTGAACCAAGTTCTAACACCTTCCCGGTCGCTCTATTAAGCAAATCCCTTCGAATCCCTTGAAACCTCCATCTTTCTAAAGGGCTCATAAAAAAATCATATAAATTTAGAAAAGGACTTCTCAATCTCTTCAACTCCAATAATTGAAAAGTTTCTCTTTACCCATTTTTACCTAAAACTCCTTCTTGGAAAATGGCAAAAAGAATTTAACCCCTCTCTTGTTAAAGGGCAGTATCTTCATGTCGGCAATTAAATGGCTTACATAGCCCATTAGGCAGGTAATAAATACACCTTCGTGCCCAATTGCTATTTCGAACTGGACGGATATGTATGCAAAAAAGAAAACACCTAATAATGAATGGGTATAGCTTCTATGAGGAACAAATGAAGCTGCGATAATATAAATGCCTAACAGCCATAACCAATTTTCTTGAAGCGAGAAACCTCCAAATAGGACACCAATTCCTGTAATTGTCAGCATCCTTCTTTGTGTGATAAACGAGGATATGATGAATATAAGCATTCCTGCCCCAATACCTATCCATTTATTCATTCCTGAACCAGTAAAATAACTATATAAAATCAACAGTATAGCTATGAATTGAGCAGCTGTTCTTATAATCTTATGTGAAATTGTGATTTTATTACTTAGCTTTCCGTCAATATCGATATCGGGCATTAATCCAGAAATTGCCCCTATCCCTACTAATAAAATAGTTCCTGTTGGATCTGTTTGCAGCAAATTAGCTGTCAAAAAACCGGTTGCTGCTCCGATGACTGTATGTGATGTACCGTTCAATTTTTCCACCTGTTTCTTTAAAGCTTATATTAACAATAAATACTAAATTTAAATTAGAACATATGTTCTTGAATCGATTATACAATTAATTTTAATAAACAGCAAGAAAATCCTTTACATCTTATCTTATAAACTCAAAGTAAAAAAGGAGATTCTGATTTGTCATCTTGACCAAAGAGAATCTCCCTTTATTTATGTTATCCCATAATATTATATCCTGCATCTACATAAACAATTTCACCCGTAACCCCTCTTGAAAGATGGCTCATTAAGGCAAGTGTCATATCCCCAACTTCCTCTTGCGTAACATTTCTTTTCAGAGGTGATGTCTCTTCAATTTTGTGTAGGATTTGGTTAAAGGAAGGAACTCCTTTTGCAGCAAGCGTACGAATGGCACCAGCCGAAATGGCATTGACACGGATATTGTCTTTTCCTAATTCAGAAGCTAAATATTTCACTGATGCTTCAAGGGAAGCTTTTGCAATCGCCATCACATTATATCCAGAAACCACACGCTCTGCACCAAGATAAGACATCGCAATGATGGTACCTCCTTCAGTCATAAGAGGCTTGGCCGCTTTCGCAACAGCAATTAACGAGTACGCACTTGTGTCTTGGGCAAAAGCATAACCGCTTCTTGTCGTATCGATAAAATCTCCCTTTAAATCTTCAGCATGCGCAAAAGCAAGGGAATGGAGCACTCCATGAACGGTACCTGCTTCCTCTCCAATTTTATTAAAGGCTTCAGCTATGCTTTCATCACTGTTCACATCGCATTGTACGATTAATTTCGCTTCTAAGTTTTGTTCACTTAGAAGTTTTGTCAGTTTTCCAAGCGAGCGTTCTTTCCGATATGTAAAAATGACATTAGCCCCTGCTTGATAAAGAGATTTTGCTACTCCCCAAGCAATGCTTCGTTCATTTGCCACTCCCATAACTACAATATTTTTGTCTTTTAATTTAAGTAAATCTTCCATGTTAGCCTCCAAAGCGAAAGAATAATTAATTTCAGCAAATCATAGAATTTGCTCTTAATTATTCATTATACCATAATACTTTCTATTTCAATGTTATTAAATGTGAGTATAAAGATGTTCCAATGAAATGGAATAGATCAAAGTATTAAAAGTTGACTGAGCAGTTGCATACAAATTTATTATTGACCTAATGCAGATAAGATAATTTTTTTTGGAGAGAAGTTTGAGGTAGAATATGCAATAGCTTAAGTCTGATAATTTTAGATACATCAAGGGAAAACCTCATTTTTAATAAAGAGTTTCCCTACCTCCAAATAACATTTACTAAAAAGCGTTTCTTCAATAGTGCGAACTCTTAAAGTGAGGAGATTGAACAATTTTAGAAAAATAATAGCCTTAAATGAAATAATTGGGGATTCTTGCTGCAGATTAATGATTTTTTAACTTGTAAATTTGTCTGGAGTGCTCAGAAATCATTTGATCATAGTATTCCAGATCATGTTTTGTGGCCATTGAATTTTTGATTTCTTTTACTTCGTCAATAACCTTGTCTACTTTCTTTTCAAGAGCATCAATTCTTTCATTTGTTTCTAAAATTTTTACATTCGTGGCTGCTACTGTTTCACTTAATGAAATTACCTTCTGATCCAAGGCGTTTACCTTCTGGTCCAGGGTGTTTACTTTTTGATCCAAGGCGTTTACC
>NZ_JBALNX010000085.1:0-14113 GCF_036962035.1 Bacillus sp. JJ1773 | reverse complement strand
TCTGATCCAGGGCGTTTACTTTTTGAACTAAATTTGTTACCTTTTGATCCAAATTATCAAGTTTATTCAAAATCAATTGAAGTGTTTTTTCCATGTTTTTCACCTCCTTCTTATATTCCTGCCTATTATAACAGAATCCTGTAGAGGTTTGTCGGTATATGGATAATAATTAACCTTTCCGACAAAAAATTGTTTGCCTCCCCTCTTGTTCATGTTCTTCAAAATAAAGAATGCCCCAATCTCTAAACTCTTTTATTAACTCGTTCGGCTGTAATTTATATTGGTCAGAGACTTGCCTTTTTTCGTTTTGCTTTGATTGGAAGTATGTTTCCATGAAGAAATACCCATCCTTTTTTATAAGGTTCTTTACAATCGGAAACAGTTTGCGATCCAGATAATATGTAATGACGATTAGATCAAATGGTTCCTTCTGCCAATTCTGATCAAGTGATTCTGTAAGATCTCCAATACGTGTTTCGATGTGAAGATGATCTTTCGCAGCTTGTTCATTAACAAAATGAATGGCAACATCTGAAATGTCAATAGCCTGAACTTGATAGTTCATTCTCGCAAGGAACAAACTGTTTCCCCCAAGACCACATGCAAGATCGAGAGCAGTGCCTCCAAGAAGATAGTCAGACATCTTCTCTAACCTTGGATTCAAGGCAGATGTCCTTAAATGTTTAATGCGCTCCTGATGTTTCATGTTCCATTTGTTTCGAATATTCATTTGAAATTTCCTTTCGTTGATCTTAGTAATTTGTCTAGCATCTCGGTCGTGCCGTTCCACCCCAACAAATCTAATATTCTCATTACTTTTATTTCGATAATATAAAAATACAGCCAAAAACATGATTGTCGCCGCTGCTAATACGATAAAATTATTTAGTACCGGGTTAATTTCCCCTTTGACAGTAAGAATTAGCCCATCTCCATATTCTCCAGAGAGCCCATAGATGATTCCATATGCCACATTTAGCCCAAAGTGAATTCCTGTATTAGCCCACACGGATCCAGTTTTAAGAAATGAGTAGGTTAATGAACAGCCTAAAATAATTGAAAAAACAAAATTGGTCGTGGTCAAGTCTCCATTCCAAAAATCATCCAGCAAGGACAGCTATCAAGTAATATAGTGATATTGAACATCGTTAGTTTACATAATAATATTATGAGATAGAAAACACAGTTAATAATAATAGCCTGACCCCTGCCACGTTATTTCATTAACGTACCATGAGTCAGGCGCTATAAATTATTGAACTTTTTTTGGTTCTGGATAGTCAAAGCCTTTCGTATCCACTTTCACCGTTTTCATTTTCTGATCTTTTAATGGCTTGTCCATTTCATCTCGTTCAGCAGCCACGATTGAATCAACTGTTTCCAATCCTTTAATTACTTTGCCGAAAGCTGCATATTCACCATCGAGATGTGGAGCTTCTTCGTCCATGATAAAAAATTGCGATCCAGCTGAATTCGGATCGGGAGTCCGTGCCATTGAAATGACTCCACGCTCATGTGTGATGTTATTTTCAAATCCGTTTGAAGAAAATTCACCTTCAATGGAGTATCCGGGGCCACCAGAGCCATTCCCCTCAGGATCTCCCCCTTGAACCATAAAATCAGGGATAACCCGGTGGAAAATAAGTCCATCATAAAAACCATCTTCAATTAAAGAAATAAAATTTGCAACCGTATTTGGTGCTGCAGCCGGATCCAATTCAATCTCGATCTCTTTTCCATCTTCCATTGTTATTGTTACAATCGGTTTTTCTTTAACAGATGAAGGGTAATCTGTTTTTTCAGCAGATTCCTTCGCTGTATTTTCCTTCGTCTTCCCATTTTCCGCTTGCGTTCCACAGCCAGTCAAAACGAAAGCTGAAACCACTATAGCGAAAATAAAATAAAATGCTTTATTACGTGAAAACATATCCTTTATATACCTCCTGCTGAAGAAATTGGCAAAACCATCACTGATTATTATAGCACTAAATGAAATTCTAAAAAGACCAATCTTGCAAAAACAAAGATTCTCCATACTAAGATAATTGTATCTTCTTTGTAACCTTAATTAATCTTTCCTTAACTACTTTCCAACCAAACCAATATACAATAAAGGTACATCATATTAGGAAAGAAGGAAAAGAACATGAAAAAGAAACTTGTAACAATTACTAGTGCTGTTGCCTTAATGGGTATGCTGACGAGCGCTACTTATGCGAATGAAACACCAAAAGAGGCGGCAAAAATTGAATTATCCAGCAATAGTAAAAAACAGCCAATATTGGAAAGTCAAAAACAAGATTTAGAAATGCTCCAGCTTCAAATTTCTTTATTAGAAAATGCAATTGCACCTGTATCAGCTTCAGACGCTGTTAACCAATGGAGCAAAGCAATTACTAACCGTAATGGTGCATATCAATACGCACTATTTACTTCAGACCTTAAGGAAAAAACGAAAACGTATTTTGATAACAATGGCTGGGTAACTGGTACATCAAGCCCTTGGATTAGCAGCTACAAAATCAAAAATGAAAAGAAAATAAATAAAAGTACTTATACTTATGCAGTAGAATTACAACTAGAAACCTCAACGGGACCTTTTGGGACAGAGACTGCAAATTTAACTGTGAGTCAGGCAGATGTTAACTGGTTCATCGATAAAGTAGAGGTGAAGCAGACAGCTAGTGTTTGGGAGCGAACACCTTATATTCCTCAGAAGCTATTTACTTATCGAGCAACAGAATATGCTTTTTCAATTCCTGTAGAATGGGATACGAAATACCGCTCAGCCGAGAAGAATGGTCATTTAGTTTTCAGCTACGTACCGAAAAATAAAGCAATCTCTGAAAGAACGCTGTTTTCCATTGAGAAAATAAAGGAGCAAACATGGGAAGATGGCTATGAGGACAGCTTATATCAAAAGCTTGGTGTCAAAAATGGCTTTGTATATGCGATTTTGCCTGTAAGTGAAAATCAGTATGCAGATCGCCCAGACAGTATTGAATATAAGGAATTTGAGAAAATGAGCCTTGATTTTCAATTGCTGAAAAAAACCTTTATGTTTATTAACAACTAGATCTTGTTTTTTAAAGAGGCTGTCTAAAAAGTCAGCTATTTCTGAACAGCCCCAAAAGCATACCTTTGTAACAACTGATTATCTATTGTTCCAGTTTATGCTGATTTTTACAATAAGCGGGAACCATTACCCTGGATTGATGCCCGTGAACCGTAACAAAAGGCAAGGGACGGGCAGCATTCTGGTCCATTGGTTCCTGTATAGGCTGAAATTTACTATAAGCGGGTTTCATTACCTTGGATTGATGCCCGTGATCGGTTACAAAAGCAAGGGACGGGCACCATTCTGGTCCATTAGTTCCCGTATAGGCTGAAATTTACCATAAGCGGAAATCATTACCCTGCAATGCTCTAAATTTTTCCAATTTATTGACCCTGTGCACCATTAGACGTTACGCGGCGAACATGATTGTCTTCAAATCCATTTTTTCGCTGAGCTTCTACTTTGTCCTCGAGTAATTGCTTTTGATCGACTTGACTTGAGGGTGTTTGCTTGTTTTTTGCCACCTAAAAAACCTCCCTTAAAAAAATTCAATTAACACCCTCTTATTTTGCTTGAATTTATTAAAATTAATCTCATTTGATTGATTTTACAATTTATTTATTACTTAATTTTCACGATGCATCAAGTTCCGCAATAGGTTCTGTACGGAAGCTTTGATGGATCAGGTATTGTGCAGTATACATTCTGTTCAGTTGTATAGGCGAATGGATTTGAAAGAGCTTGGAGCAATCGTTCCATCACATTGTAGTCCCCATTCTTAACTGCAGCCTCAAGTGCTTCCTCCACCCGGTGGTTTCGCGGGATGACAGCGGGATTACTGTTACGCATCAACTGTTGAGTGGCTTCCTTCGATGTTTGCTGCCTCGTCAATCTCGCCTCCCAGAGCTCATGCCACAGATTATATTCAGGTGTGCCAAAAAGCAGAGAATCCTCCATCTTGTCTAATGTTAAAGCACGAAAAGTATTTGTATAATCAGCCTTGACCTTCTGCATAATGCTCAAAAGGTTTTCTATCAATAGGGTATCTCCTGCTTCTTCATTCGTTAATCCAAGTTTTGCCCTCATGCCAGCAAGCCAATATGATTGATAGATTTCACTATATTTGGAAATCTCATCTTGCGCCAGCTTAAGAGCCTTTTCTTCATCCTCATGCAATAATGGTAAAATGGCTTCCGCAAAACGTGCAAGGTTCCAACCGCCAATAATTGGCTGATTGCGGTAGGCATAGCGTCCTTGTCTATCTATAGAACTAAACACTGTATCTGGATCGTACACATCCATAAAGGCACAAGGGCCGTAATCAATCGTTTCCCCACTGATGGTCATGTTATCAGTGTTCATCACCCCGTGTATAAAGCCAACTGATTGCCATTTAGCAACCAATGCGGCCTGACGCTTAATCAATTGCTGAAGAAGTGTAAGATATCGATTTTCATCCAGTTCAATTTCTGGATAATGACGATTTATCGTGTAGTCAGCAAGGATTCTTAATTCTTCTACTGGTCTCCAGTTTGCAGCGAATTGAAAGGTCCCAACGCGCAGATGGCTTGCAGCGATACGGGTAAGAATAGCACCTGGAAGATCTGTTTCGCGAATCACCTTTTCCCCCGTTGTCACAACAGCTAGGCTTCGGGTTGTTGGAATCCTTAGTGCATGCATAGCTTCACTGATAATGTATTCACGAAGCATCGGCCCTAACGCTGCACGTCCATCTCCCCCGCGCGAATAGGGTGTTCTCCCCGAACCTTTAAGCTGTACGTCAAATCGCTCCACCTTAGGAGTCATTTGCTCACCAATCAGAATGGCACGTCCATCTCCTAACATTGTAAAATGGCCAAATTGATGACCTGCATAGGCTTGAGCAAGTGAATGCGCCTGTTCAGGAACGCGGTTGCCAGCAAACACTGCAGCTCCTTCTTCATTTTGCAGAGAATTAGCATTTAACCCCAATGCCTCCGCCAATGCTTCATTAAAAATGACCATTTTTGGTGAGCGCACAGGTGTTGGTTTAAGGCTGGTGAAAAATGGTGGCGGTAATTGGGCATAACTATTGTTAAAATTCCAACCAGCAGCTGCAGCTTCATCTTCCTTATTTGTCATATGTACACTATCCCTCCCTTTCTAACCTTTTTTCATTTGCACAAAAATGAACATCAAATACTAAAAATCCTGCCTATTTAATGTCTGCCACTCCAAGTTTATTATACCTTTTGTGCATGGACATTGAGTGGTTCACTATCCTATTTTTTCGATGAAGGATTGCCTTTAAGATATACAATGAGTCCCTACATCCACTTTGTTACTTCGGTAATACTTTTTCTTTTCCCTGTCAATTCTTTCATACTTGGATAGCCGATGTAAATAAAACCAAGCATCAAAGCATGTTCCCCAAGCCCAAAAAATTGCTTAATCTCAGACGAGTAGCAAACCTTTCCGGTTCTCCAGATCGCTCCTAAGCCAAGAGCGTGGGCTGCAAGAAGCATATTTTGAATCGCAGCATGGACCGCGGCATGTTCTTCGTTTACTAATACCTTCTCATTAATAGTTGGTTCCACTGCAATTGCAATAATAACTGGAGCCCTTAAAGCTTTTTGCGCAGTCTTTTCCAATTTCTCTTTTCCTTCATCACTTAGTGGATCATCTAGACTTTTCTTTGCAAATGATGCCATCGCCTTTCCAAGATTTTTTCTCGCGTCACCAGTTAAAACAAAAAATCGCCATGGCTCAGTACGATAATGGGACGGCGCCCATGTACCAGCTTCCAATATCTTTTCAATATGCTCCTTAGGCACAGGGTCTGGTTTAACAACCCCAATGCTTCTTCTTGTGGAAATTGCAGTAAAGATGTCCATGTTTATGTACCCCCTTCAAAATTTGTCACTATACTCCTTTATATGCGATACGTAGTGGCAGGTTCACATTCGACTATTATATAACTTCCATGTTTTCCCCCTATTCCATACTAATTCAGCAGGCATTAAGATATGCATCCTTCTCGCTCACAAGTTCGATTAATCATACTAAACAATCCGTTGTTGAAGGATAAATCTGGTACTGGCAGCTTCCAAACTATTTTAAAGCATAAAAATAGATCCCACTTAAAGTGAAATCTAAATTACCACATGATGAACAACTAATCTTATTTTCGACCTTCCATCTCCGCTTCCCATCTATCAACTTCTTCTTTCACCATTGGGGCGACTTCTTTTCCGAGAAGCTCAATTGCTTTCATAACCTCATCATGGGGCATCGTGCCAACTGGGACATGAAGCATGAAACGAGTGATGCCCACGTTTTTCCTTAGGTGTATGATTTTGTCAGCAACTGTTTGTGGGTCACCAACATACAGGGCACCTTCTAGTCTGCGTGCAGCATCGAAAGTGGACCGAGTATAAGGAGCCCATCCGCGCTCTCTTCCTAATTTATTCATCACTTGCTGAGTGGAAGGGAAAAATTTATCCGCTGCTTCTTCTGAAGTTTCAGCAATAAAACCATGAGAATGCGAAGCAACAGACAGCTTGGACAAATCATGTCCAGCATGAGTTGCTGCTTTTTTATAAAGCTGTACAAGCGGCTCAAATTGTAGCGGACTTCCGCCAATAATTGCGAGTACGAGGGGCAATCCAAGCAGACCAGCACGAACAACCGATTCGGAATTTCCACCGCTTCCAATCCATACTGGCAATGGGTCCTGGACCGGCCGAGGATACACGCCGCGATCATGAATAGCCGGCCGGTGACCGCCCTTCCATGTCACTTTTTCTGATGCAGTAATTTTCAGCAACAACTCTAATTTTTCTTCGAATAGCTCATCATAATCCTTTAAATCATAGCCAAACAATGGAAATGATTCAATAAATGATCCCCTGCCGGCCATTATTTCTGCACGGCCATTTGAAATCGCATCAACTGTTGCAAAATCTTGAAACACACGAACTGGATCGGCTGAAGAAAGCACTGTAACAGCACTCGTTAGACGAATTTTCTCCGTCCGGGAAGCGGCGGCAGCTAAGATAACTGCTGGAGAGGAAGCAGCAAAATCCTCGCGATGATGTTCACCCACTCCAAACACATCCAAACCTACCTGATCCGCCAATACAATTTCCTCAACTACTTCACGGATGCGTTGTGCATGACTGATTACCTCACCCGTTTTGACATCTGGTGTCGTCTCGACAAACGTACTTATTCCAAGTTCCATTTAGAAATTCTCCTTTTTTCGATACTAAAGCACATATCTTTCTTCGAATATTGATTGAATTTAAATCGTTTTTAATTGCTTAAATCAAATCAGAATATAAACATTCGTTATTGGTTTACATACTATTTATTGTATCAATGACCTGATTTTAAAAGCAATGAAATAGGACGGGGTACCCGTCCCTATGATCCATTTACCACACTAATTCTTCATCTTCTTGATAAAGGCTGATTGCATAGTCGATAAATTCAATTAATTTGGCTTTGTTAATCGCGTCAATGCTGATTCTGTATGTTTTATCGTATTTCATGTTTAGTTCCAAAGCTGTAATATCAACGCCTAGAAATCTGTCTTCATTCATATATGTATAATCGATATCCTCATATTTAGCAATGAATTTAGATGTACTGTTAGCGGCATCCTTAACACAAACAGAATCGATTGTTAACACTAAGCCGGCTTTTCCATTACTCGATAAACTTGTATCTGTAATATCAATCATATCTTCTTTTTTGTATTTTCCCTGACAAATAATATCACGTGCATTTTTAACGCGAGGAGCATAATCATCCCCAGGTGTGTACCCAAATATCTCCTCAAATTTATTAATCAATGCATCCTTTATATCGCTCACTCTCGTATTCTCCCTTTCCTTCAAAATCTCACATGATCGATAATTTATCCTGTAGTACTCGTCCATTGTGATTTTTGTTTTAAAAAATTCCTCATACGCATCATCTACCCGGCAAATAAGCGGGCGATTTTCATAAATGTTGCATAAATTCGTATCTAAATTAAAGTGGATGCAAATTCCATCACCCCGGTCTAAATGCTGATAAATCTCAGATGAACCGACAGCTTTACAGCACAAACCGCATTGATCACAATGAAACATCTCTAAACTTGTGCTAGCATTTGCAAATATTTATTTCCATCCTCAAGAACTTTATTAGTAGCCTCATCTAATTGGCCTTCCTGCTTCAATAAAGGAGTATCTAGGATAAGTTTAATGGTCTGCGCTAACTGAACACATTTATAAATGTCCTGCTGTTCATTTATTGTGTAATCCTGCCAATCCAGACCCCGGCGCTGGATGATGTCTTTCATTCTCATTACTTGCTGAGAAAAATGGGTATCCAATTTTTGCAATAGCTCCGTTAATTGATTCGCACGCGTGAAAATTCCTTTTAATGCAATGCCGATATTTTTCGCCTGTTTCTTAAATACTTTAGCTTTATCAAAGTTTCCATAAGCATCATTTAATGCAGCTTTCGCTTGGCTTGCAAAAATAGTTCCCCCAATGGCGAGTGCAGGACCTGCTACTAAACCACCCAATACAACCATCCCGCCAGCCATGCCAAAACCGCCGGCTGTTAATGCTCCGCCGCCAAGCCATGCTAATGTTGCATTGGTTGCTGCAACGCCTGTCAAGGATGTTAAAGCCGTACCCGTTGTAGCGGTTACTAAAAGACCGCCAAGTCCCCCCATCACTACACTATATGTTCCATAGGCAAGTAGGGCTCCCGATCCAATTGCAGCAATCCCATTAATCGCTACCTGCTTTGCTTCAAAGGATGCTTCCTTTAATTGCTTAAAGCTTTCACTGGATGGATTGAAATTTTTCAGTTCATCGATCCCTTCACTATTTTTGAGATTAATATTTTTAATCTTTTCAAAGTGAATAACAAATTCATTAATGGATGTTGTCAGGATGCGAATTTTTTCCTGTCCTAAAATAGTAATGGCTTCATTTGTGTTCTCTTTTGCCATTTCAATAAATTTTTCAGCTTCCTTGGCCATCTCTTGTGAGGTAGCGTTGAGGGATTTGGCCTCACTCATATCACGTTTTGCATCTAACCCTTTTTTAACTCCTGTTGCCGCTGTCGCTGCTGCGATTCCTGCAATAATTGCTGGGACTAATGGTAATGGCATATTTAATTCCTCCAGTTGTAATATTTAGATTTAAAAATCTAAGACGGCTTCTTTATCCATCATAAATTGATTGAATTCATTGAAATCTTTAAATTGCAGTGCGCCTCCCATTTCAAGTGCTATTTGGTTAAGGCCTGCTGTAAATTGATTCAAATTGCTATCCTTCGCTGCAGAATCTATCATTAGTAGACTCTCTGAAAACACTTTGGATCTATTCGAATAAAATTCATTCACTAACGCTAATAATTCATTTCCTTGATGTTCCATCGCTTCTATTGCTGCTGTTGCAATGGATCGAATTTGATTCCTTCTCGATAGTGACACCTTCTCTTCATGTAAAACCTGCATACAAGCCTGATAAATGGTAGAGCTTGTCATATAGCCGACCATCCCGCCAATTATTGTGCCAACCCCAGGGAAAATGGCTGTTCCAACTGCGGCACCAAAGCTTGCTGCCATCATTCCTGTCCCTTTTTCCCCAAGTTCTTCTGCAAGTTGAAGGCTATTAATCTCACCTTTCGCATAACGAATCAGTGATTTACTTACTTGAACGGCAGTCGTTGCAATCATCGCAGGCACATTCGATTTTGACAAATGGACATAGACACTCTTTTTACTCGCTGCCATAAATCCCCTAATAGCGGTATCACCTGCCCCAATGATATAAGCCGTTACAGCACCACTTGCCGTATCTTTAGCAACATCTTTGACCGCTTCTTTAGCACTTTTATCCCCACGAATAATACTTGCCACATTTTGGGCTGAAGAGATAGCAACTGAAATAACCGCAGCACTCTTCGCATTTTCCATCCCGGAACGATGTGCGGTTTTAGCTACATATTTGGCAGTGGCTAGCTTTGGATGTTCACGGATAAAAATGGCTTCTTCAGAGGTAATACCGCTATTTTCTAAATCTTTGGATACTTGCAAGTATTTTTGTGCCTTTTGATTAAGTAAATCCGCCTTTTCAACATGGCCTTGTTGTCTAAATTGATCTGCCTGATCAGTCAAACTTTTCGCTGTGTCCTCAGCATACTTTTTCGCGATATCATATTGTTCTTTTGGGACTAAAACTTTGTTTCCTCTATATCTTTCCCATTTGCCTCCAGTCATTTTTTTGACTAGAGCTTCTGAGCTTGCTTTTATCTCCTCAGGAGTACCAAATTTTCCGCAAAACTTCATTTGCGCACCCCAAGTCGGATTTCCATGATCATCAACTGATAAAATATCAAATACGGGATCATTTCCTCTGCCGATATCATTAGAGCGATGTACACGAGTTTGATTTCGATTAATAATATTTTCTGCATTTGTGTGATCAGTATAATGAATTTCAGCAGAATAACCCGACTGCTGTTTAATATTTTGGTATTGAAAGTCAGGATGAACCTTGGAATCAGATACATGTTTAAGCCCTTTTTTTACGATATTTCCACTTTCATCTACAACGCCGTTATAGCCTTTCAAATATTCGGATGCTGCCCGGCCAAATCTTTCAACATTTTCGGTTGTTGTTGAGCCTATGACGGAATCGATAAAGCCACTATGATTTTTTTTATCCTCTTTATTATTCATAATAGTAATATCCTTTCACGGATCTTATTAGGAAAGGTTAATATGTATCCTTTTCTTAATAGGAGAAACTATGGAGCAATTCTTCCATTTTGTGTCCTTATAGTCTAAAAGTCTATATAAATATTACAACATTTAATAAATAAAGAAAAACTTTTTTCCTATTTTACCATAGAATCACAAAGAAACATTTGGAGGGGTTAGGTATATTTACCTTATGGTTTTTCTCTGGTCCCAAAAGGCAATTGAAAAATCGAGGGCATGTAAGAAGCCGTTCAGCGCATGACTCGCCAAAATGACAGTACTTCACATTGTTATATACAGAATCACTTAGATAAGAATGGTCCGCAATGAGTGGATAATCTTTAACAATTGATCTAGTAGTTCTAATTTACAATCGAAAAAGGACCGATCATGCTAGATTCATGTCCGGTCCAATGGTTGGGGTCTATTTCCCCATGTTCTGTTTTTACTCCACACTATTTAAGAATGATCGGATTACATTTAAATATTCTACTTCTTCTTCCAGATAAGGCATATGAGCACTGTTCTCAAACACATGTAATTTCGCATTTGGAGTTAGTTTGCTGAAATATTCCGTTGATTGTGGAGTCGCTTCATCATAGCGGCCACATGTATATAGTGCCGGAATATGTATTTCATTCAAACGGGCTGTACAGTCAAAATTTTTCAAATTGCCGGTAACATGGAATTCTGATGGCCCCCACATTATATTGTACACTTCTGGATTTTTGTACTGTGCTCCCTGTTTTAAAAACTCAGGGAAAGGATCAAGACGGCAAACGAACCGCTTATTAAATTCTGCAGTGGCCTTATGGTATGCTTCTGAATCTGTTGTCCCATTTTCCTCGCATTCTCTTAATGTAGCTTGAAAATCTTCCGGCAATAAGGAACGATTTCGTTCCTGATCCTCTGCCCAAAGAGGTGCGCTTAAACATGGACTTGAAAAAATAACACTTTTTACTCCCTCAGGCTTAGTTAATAAATAAGCAGCTCCTAAGGTCGTCCCCCAAGAATGTCCAAGAATATGGAGCTGTTCAAGTGAAAGTGCTTTTCTAATCTGCCCTAATTCTTCAACGAAGCGATCTATCGTCCATAATGATTCATCTTTAGGCCGGTCTGACTTCCCACAGCCTAACTGATCATAAAAAATGACCGTACGCTCATCCGCAAGCACTCTTAATCTCTGCAAGGAATAATGAGACGAGCCTGGACCTCCGTGTAAAATTATGACCGGCGTTTTGTTAGAGTTGCTATCATGCAGCTGATACCATACCTTTCCGCCTGTTACTTCAATAAATCCTTCTTGGATTGCCATATATTTATCCCCCTAAACTTTGGCGTTTTGAAGGGCCGATCTAGATTCATCCTGCCACCAGATCTGGGCCCTTCTCCTATTATAAATCGGGACATACATCTGTCCATCTGTTCCGCCTTATACAGGATAAACACCATGCTTGCGCTCAGTGAACACGAGATATTTTGACATATAAACATCAAGTCGGGCTGCAAGTTCATCGCGCAAACGGTTTGGCTCAACGATATCGTCAATAATCAATTCGGAAGCCAGTCTGTATATATCGATATCTTCACGGTATTCTTCACGCTTTTCAGCAATGAAGGCAGCTCTTTCCTCTTCTGGCAGCTCAGCGATTTTATTCGCATAAACGGCATTGACGGCCGCCTCAGGACCCATAACGGCAATCGAAGCTGTCGGTAGCGCAATGCAGCAATCCGGTTCAAAAGCAGGTCCGGCCATTGCATACAATCCAGCCCCATAGGCCTTACGGACAATAACAGTCATCTTCGGAACAGTCGCCTCGCTCATCGCGGAAATCATTTTCGCACCATGGCGGATGATTCCTGCTTTCTCCACATTTGTGCCAATCATAAACCCTGGCACATCAGCAAGGAAAAGGAGCGGAATATGATAAGCATCGCAAAGATTGATAAACTTTGCTGCTTTATCTGCACTGTCATGGAACAGGACTCCGCCTTTAACACGCGGCTGGTTGGCGATGATCCCAATTGGCTGGCCATTGATCCTCCCAAGGCATGTGATTAATTCAGCCGCAAACAGCTTTTTAATTTCACACATTGACCCCTCATCGATTAAGCGATCAATCAACTGGTACATATCAAACGGCGCATTTTGGTTTTTTGGAATCAGTTCCTCAATTGTTTTTTCGAATGCTGCCGGTGGTTTTACTTCCGCTTTTGCAGGCTTTTCGGAAAAATTATTTGGAAAATAAGTTAAATATTTGCGGGCATAAGCGATAGCTTCTTCTTCAGTTTTCGCAAGCACATCGCCGCAGCCAGAAATAGAGCAATGCATTTTGGCCCCGCCCATTTGCTCAAGCGTTACTTTTTCCCCGATTACCATTTCTGCCATGCGTGGGGATCCAAGGTACATGGAAGCATTGCCTTCAACCATGACGACAATGTCGCAAAATGCCGGAATGTACGCACCTCCAGCCGCAGAAGGCCCAAACAATAGGCAGATTTGTGGCACTTTTCCTGAAAGCTTAACCTGATTGTAGAAAATTCGCCCCGCCCCTCTGCGGCCTGGAAACATTTCCAGCTGATCGGTAATACGGGCCCCGGCTGAATCTACTAAATATAGAAGCGGACAGCGAAGCTTTTCAGCTGTCTCCTGAATGCGAATAATTTTCTCTACGGTCCTTTTCCCCCAGGAACCGGCTTTGACGGTCGAGTCATTCGCCATTACACAAACGGTGCGCCCATTGATTTTGCCAATTCCAGTGACAACGCCGTCTGCCGGAAGATCGCCCGAAAGGATATTAGCAAACATCCCATCCTCTGACTGCAAACCGTTATCAAACAGCATATTCAGGCGCTCTCGGACAAAGAGTTTCCCTTTTTCCTGATTTTTTTCATGGTATTTTTCATGACCACCCTGCAGGACAGAATCTTTTTTTATTTGATATTCGGATTTTGCTTCAGTTTCGTTCATCTTGCACCCTCCTTAATTTCTACCTTATAAAACTGCATCATTAGATCCAGTTAAAGTATCAATGCATTCCCTGAACTTCGTGTTCTTCTTTCTTGGGTTATGATAGACGTTCATAAAACGCTTTATAGTTTGCGTTTTCATCTGTATCTTTGCGAAACAAGCGTTATGAACACTTCATAGTGAGCGTTTTCACCTGGACCCTTGAAAAACAAGTGTTATGAACACTTCATAGTGAGCGTTTTCACCTGGACCCTTGCTAAACTAGCGTTATGAACACTTCATAGTGAGCGTTTTCACCTGGACCCTTGAAAAACGAGTGTTATGGACACTTCAT
>NZ_JBALNX010000084.1:22252-22475 GCF_036962035.1 Bacillus sp. JJ1773 | reverse complement strand
AAATGTTATTAACATTTGGATGCTTTTTAACTAAAAAATATAAAATTATTATATTTATAAAGACCGCGCTGTATACAAAACCAAAGCCACCTATGCCAAGTGACATATAAATTTGCTGTAAAGGAGCAGTCCCTGTTGCCAGTTCCCTAGATGCTAGTGGATATTCCATTAAACCTAAAAACGTTTGAATAGAAGCTATAAAATAAAAAAATATTGTAAATAG
>NZ_JBALNX010000084.1:0-22177 GCF_036962035.1 Bacillus sp. JJ1773 | reverse complement strand
TCTTTTCTGTAGTACATATAATAATGATTTATAAAAAGTCCACAAAAAAATAACATTAAAGATACTAGTGCAAATTTCACATCAAGTTCACCATAAAGGAAATTACCCGTTAAGATATATGGTGTAAAAGTTAGGATCCAAACTATAAACATGACTAAATCAAATGACAAATCTTTAAAAATCCATCTGTAATCAGTAGTAAAAAACCATGCTGCAAGAAATACAAAGGAAGGTAAGACCCCTATTTGATAATTAAAGTACGGCCATGAAAACCAAATACATATAAGAATAATAATACATATATTAATGTTCATTAGATGTTTATTACTAGTAATAAAACTAGTCCCCAATCTAAAACTAACATGATTTGTTTGATTTTTAAGCATATCTGTACCTCACACTATGAACAAATGATTAAAGTATCATCACACGCCTTTATAACTTCTGATAATCGAATAATTTCTAGTCTTGTTCCTACTATCGTCATTACCTTCATTTTAACCATTACGTTATACCTTCAGGAATTGCGTATCTGGCTTTTCTGGATTAAAGATTTCACACGCCCAAAATAAGGTGATGACATCTTCTTTTCCGGTATTTTCAATGGAGTGCGTATAACCTACAGGTATGTCCACTACCTCAAGATTTTCACCATTCACCTTATATTCAAGAACATTTTCAGAGTCAATTTTTCTGAATTTGATAACTGCTTCGCCTTGAATAACGAGGAATTTTTCAACCTTTGTATGATGCCAGTGATTGCCTCGTGTAATGCCTGGTTTCGTTTTCGAGATGAATATTTGACCCATGCTTTGTGATTTAATAAATTCTGCTAGCCACCCACGATTATCAACATTTTTCTTTAATTTATAGGAGAAATTATCTTCTTCTAAATAAGATAAGAATGTGCTATATAGAGCTTTATCAAATTCTAGTTCTAAAGATGGCATGATTAACGATTCTCGGTTATTTCTAAAGGAATAGATTTTTTGGGTTAGCTCACCAAGTGTGATTCTATGTGTCACTGGAACAACACAGAAATCTCTATTCTGTGTTTCATTCCCTTTTAATGCACGTAAAAACTCTGCTATTACATCATCGATATAACATAAAGTTAACTCCGTATTTGGATTATTAACCTGAATCTCTAAATTCCTTGCGATATTATGGCAAAAGGTCGCGACAGCACTGTTATAATTCGGTCTGCACCATTTACCAAAAAGATTTGGTAATCTGTACACTAAAGCTTGTGCTCCCGTTTCTTTGCTATATGAAAACAATAAATCCTCGGAAGCTTTCTTACTTCTGCCATATGGATTATTCTTTTCAGCTTGTGTGGAGGAGGTAAAAAGTATAGGTGATTTATTATTATTTTTTTTTAACAATTTTAATAACGTTGAGGTAAAATCATAATTTCCTTCCATGAATTCTTTCTCATCTTTAGGTCGATTAACTCCAGCTAAATGAAATACAAAGTCACATTCTTTTGTATATGAGTCTAAAAGGGGAGTATCTGTTTCTCTACTAACCTTAAATATTTCTTCATACCCCTTATTTCTTAATTCAACAATCAAATTTCTTCCTACAAATCCATTTGCTCCAGTAACCAATATTCTCATGATTAATCAGGCCTTTCCTATGGTCTGATAAAAACATACTACTTGAGTGGAGTATATATAATTTTGGTATTAACTAAATGTGCTGCCCTCATGAACACCCAATTATGATTAATACTATTTAGGGGCATTTGTTATCGATTTCTTAAAGCCTTTCAACTCATTTTGAACAAATTCTAATTGAAGCAGTTTCTCTTTAATTTCTTCTATACTCAAAATTTGTGTATTATGTGAGTTAAATTCTTTTTCTTCTGACAGCATTTTATCTCCTTCCGCAAAATATTTCTCATAGTTCAAATCTCTATTATCTGCTGGAATTCTGTAATATTCGCCTAAATCTTCGGCTACTAAATACTCTTCCCTTGTAAGAAGTGTTTCGTATAACTTTTCTCCATGGCGAGTACCAATCACTTTAGTCGTGTTATCTGCTCTAAATAGTTCCTTTAAAGCTTGGGCCAAGTCTCCAATTAGGCATGCAGGTGCCTTCTGAACCAAAATATCCCCGGCTTGTGCATGTTGGAACGCAAATACAACAAGTTCCACTGCCTCATCAAGACTCATGAGGTATCTTGTCATTTTAGGATTTGTAATGGTTAGTGGCTTTCCACTTTTTATCTGTTCAATAAACAAAGGAATAACGGATCCACGAGAAGCCATAACATTTCCATATCTAGTTCCACAAATAAGGGTTCTATCTGGAGATATTATTTTTGCTTTAGCTACAAGAACCTTTTCCATCATTGCTTTTGAAATACCCATTGCGTTAATTGGATATGCAGCCTTGTCGGTTGAAAGACAAATTACTTTTTTTACTCCATAATCGATTGCAGCAGTTAGTACATTGTCGGTACCTAGTATGTTAGTTTTTACGGCTTCAAGAGGGAAAAACTCACAGGATGGTACTTGTTTAAATGCAGCTGCATGGAAAACATAGTCTACTCCATGCATGGCATTTTTTACACTTGCAAGGTCTCGAACGTCGCCTAAATAAAACTTGAGTTTGTCATTTTTATATTTTTTCCGCATATCGTCTTGCTTTTTTTCGTCACGAGAAAAGATACGAATTTCTTTTACACTAGTATTTAGGAATTTTTCCATAACAGCATTGCCAAAGGAACCTGTCCCCCCTGTAATTAGTAATATTTTCTTGGTAAACATATTTATTCATCTCCTTTCCTATACATTTTGCTATTCATATAGGCTTATTAAGATACTGACTATTTTTCTATAGTCGCACGCTAGGAGCCCAAGTTATATTCTTGGGGATGAAATAAATTAATAGATGCTATTAACAGGCTGATTGAGAAGCAAGAAATATTTGGTGTATGGTTTGAAAGATAAACGATATCATTTTGAAGAAAAGTTAGGAGCCATAAAACAACAACACTATATTTGCTTTAGAGAGTGAGGATATGAGGAAGGATGTCTTATTATAAATTTAGAGAGCACAGTTGGGTATCAACTAGTACAAAAGTAAATCTTTTCGTTACATTAAAAAACCATAACAATACGATCGATCAATCGTATTGTTAAGATTTTTTAAAAGTGGGCATCTAACCCTACCTCACACCATACTTTTGACGACTAGCATCTAAGGTTGTCAACCCACAGCATGACCGAGTGCCTCCATTGATAGCGGTAAGGAGACATCACCAAACGAACAAATCGTTTCTTATGAAGAACAAGATAAGCAAAAAAAAAGTCATACATGTTTAGATGCAAATATTCATGAAATTTTTTTGTTGATATGTAATTTGTAGTTAGAAATTTATGTTTTCGTTTGTGTTCACTGAGTCATTATATTCAAAATTAAATGGAAATATAATCCTCAGACAAACTTTAATTTTTTTTAAAAAAATAAATAAATGAACTCCATCCCGAACGAATAATATAAATTTACTAATTTAGTTATGAAAGGAATGATTTTTTATGTCTAAAGTATTGTATTCAGGAATGGCCAAGTAGCAGAAGTTGCATACTTCTTTTTTGTAGAAATAGGGAATAACGTCATATTATGTAGGGGTAATCATCTTGGACATCGGAGATATAAAAAGTAATAGTATTCGGCATATCTAAAGATAAACTAGCTCCTCTATCTGCTTGGGAAACGAAGTTGCAATTATAGCACTCTCATAAATATCACTCCTCATTTTTTTCCGCACACCATATCTGCCTATTCTTTAACTAAAGATTCCACAAATGATAAATTTGGTGACACCCTACCTGTTTACATCCAACTTTATGATAAAAGTTAATAGCTCTCATGTTTCGTATTTGAGTGCCAACTTGAATTTCATTATATCCACGTTGATATGCAGCATTTTCTACAGCTTTAAATAATCTTGAACTAATACCACTTTTAGTCTCATTTTGAGACACTGCAAAAAGTTCAATTACACAAGCACTATCTGAATAAGAAAAAAGTGCGAAGCCATTAATATCACTATTCTCATTTAAAGATAATGCATAAAACTTGTCAGGCTTATCAAATGCATTAATAAGCCATTGATAATAAACTTGATCTCCACCTCTTTTAGCAAATTCAGGGTCCTCAGTAAACTTTGAGAATTGAAACTTTGCTAAATCGAAAATTTGATTATTTCTTTTAAGTGATTGATGAATGGTTACACTTTTTGGTAATTCATTTAAATCTAAAAGCTGCTTGACGAACTGCATATTAATATCAGCTAAAAACGCCGCTGTATATTTTCCAATCCATTTGGCATTAACAGGATCTGAATTTTTATTCATGATTGATATAAATTGATAATTATTAAATCTAGCTAATAATTCATTCCATTCATTTAATGTAAGGGCCCTATGCAATATTGCTTTTGCACTAGAAACACCAAAAAAATCTGTATCCCAATTCAATTCATTGAAAGTTACTATATTTTCCATATGATTCATGATTACTGCCTCCTTTTGAACAAACGAAAAAGCCTCCTTTTATTGATTGAATTTAATAAAATTTGAATGTCGGATGATAGATTAATAACTTCACCAACTTTACTTTATTGAATATCATCCTATGACATTTCATAATGGGGGTATATAAGGAAACGGGAGTAAATGAAGTGAAAAAGAGAATTTTGTAAAAAAGTGTTTTTTAAAAATTTAAGAGTATTCGGAGGAGTGGCAGTGAATTGGGAAAGAGGAGACATCACCAAACGAACAAATTCATTTCAACTAAAGGACTATTTTAAGTAAATTTTTTTTACATCCATTAGTGTTATTTCTTGGTGAACTATTTCCTTTTTCACTGATCTATTATATTCACAAAAAAAGGAAATAGTTCACTTATTAATATATATTCTGACTCTGCAGGTAAATTGGTTCTACACCCTATTTGGAAAATCACTTGCACATTATACATCTTCTTGCAATTTTTCTTTGTTTACCATCTTTGAAAGAAATTTCAGTAAATCATCTTTTAATTCTTCACGTTGAAGAGCAAATTCAATCGTTGTCTGAATAAAGCCCATCTTTTCTCCCACATCATAACGAACGCCTTCAAATACATAGGCATAAATGGCCTCATATAGATTTAATTTTGCTATTGCATCAGTTAATTGGATCTCCCCTCCAGCTCCTGGCTCCTGGTTACCAAGAATATCAAAGATTCTAGGACTAAGTATATAGGGACCTAAGATAGCAAGATTTGATGGTGCATCTACCTGTTTCGGTTTTTCAACAAGACTGTTTATGTTAAATAGGCGTTCGCCAATTTCATTACCATCGATAATACCGTATCTAGAAACCTCTTCTTCTCGAACGGCTTGCACGCCTAGAATCGACACTTTATACCGGTCATATTGTTCCATCATTTGCTTTATACATGGCTTTTCTGCTTGGACAATATCATCTCCTAATAGCACAGCAAACGGTTCATTTCCAATAAATTTTCGAGCACACCAAATAGCGTGACCCAATCCTTTGGGCTCCTTTTGCCTAATATAATGAATATCAACAAGGTTCGAGGATTTTTGAACCTCATAATATAAATCAGTATTGCCCTTGTTAACTAAGATTTGTTCTAACTCTAATGAATTGTCAAAATGATCTTCTATCGCTCTTTTTCCTTTCCCTGTTACAATAATTATCTCTTCAATTCCTGCTTCAACTGCTTCTTCAACAATAAATTGAATGGTTGGTTTATCCACAATTGGCAGCATTTCTTTCGGCATTGCTTTTGTAGCAGGAAGAAAACGCGTACCAAGTCCTGCTGCTGGAATAATTGCCTTTTTTACTCTCATAACATCCACCTCGATCGTGTTACGCTCGTATTAATGGTTTTTCCCCCAATCTATTCTCCTGTAGGCTAGGATCTAACATCTGTATATATTTTTTTTCGAAAAAACCGAAATCATTGTTACAAAAAGTATTTTTACATCCAAAACAAAAGACACATTTTCCGCGTAATATATGTCATTATCGATTTTTTCACGACTATTTGTTGCATTTCTAAAATACGCTTGATTATATCCTGTCACACCGGGCAATACCTCGAGCAACACCTTGTCTTTTTCTGAATATCGATTCAACCAATCTACTGGATCAGGCCTCGGACCAATAAAACTCATTTCACCTTTAATAATATTTATTATTTGCGGTATCTCATCTATACTTGTTTTTCGTAATATTTTGCCTACTGCTGTTTGTCTTGGATCATCCTCAGCGTTAAATGTCGAACCATCTTCTAATCTCCAATCTGGTGAATTCACTTTCATTGAACGAAATTTAACCATTTTAAATGGCTTTCCATTCTTTCCAAGTCGTTCACCACAGTAAAATGCAGGACCCTGATCTTCAAGTTTGATGGCAATTGCTACGACAAAAAAAACTAATATAAATAATGGCATAATCAAGATAGCTAAGAAAAAGTCAATAAAACGTTTAATTACTTTTGCATACAAAATATCTTCCTCCTTCTTCTAATGTGATTCCGTAAAGGAAAGGCGAAAGAGGTGAATCATTTAATTATCTCTTTTAAGTTGTCTACAACATACATTACTTGTTCATCCGTTAATAATGTATGTAACGGCAGGGTTAATTCATTTTCATACATATAAAAAGCATTTGGATAATCTTTAATGGCAAAACCTAAATTCTTATAAGCTGTATGCATCGGAAGAGGTTTGTAATGGACATTTGTTGCTATTCCCTTTTCGGCCATTTGCTCTATAATTCTATTTCGATCATTTTCCTCTTTACCCACTATTCTCGTAAAATATAAATGTCCACTGGAAGAAAAGTTTTCTCCATCATGCTTTAAAATAATTGTTTTCGTATCACATAACGCCTCATCATAAATTTTTATTATCTTCTTTCTCCGCTCCAATAATTCCCGGTATCTTTGGAGTTGGCCTAAACCAATAGATGCCATAATATCGGTCATATTACATTTATATGCTGGATAGACAATATCGTATTCCCATGCCCCAAGATTCGTTTTCGCTAGGGCATCCTTTGATTGGCCATGCAGTGAAAGCAACATATACTGTTTATATATATTTTCATTATCTACATTAGATATATCCCGCCATGTGACAGCGCCACCCTCAGATGTCGTTAAATTTTTCACAGCATGAAAAGAAAAGCAAGTGAAATCTGCCACTTCACCGCTTTTTTTACCTTTATATGTAGCCCCGAATGAATGAGCTGCATCCGCTAAAACGAATACCCTTCCCAATGCCTCTTGCCATTTATTTGTTGGCTTAAAAAGAGTTTTCTTCCTATTAACGATTTCCAAGATTTTATCGTAGTCGCACATAACACCCGCAAGATCGACAGAAATAATTGCTTTTGTTTTTTCTGTAATCAACTTTTCTAACTGGTCATAGTCCATTTGAAAGGAGTCTTTACCTGTATCAACAAGAACAATTTTTGCACCTACATGATGGATCACACTAGCTGATGCTGTATATGTATAAGCTGATGTTATGACCTCATCATCTTTTCCAATCCCCAATAATCGAAGCGTCATTTCCATTGCAGCAGTTGCAGAGTTTAAACATACTGCATTACAAGTATTTGTATATTTAGCGATTTCTTTTTCAAATAGCTTTGTTTTAGGACCTGTAGTAATCCATCCTGACTTTAATGTGTCCACAACCTTTTCAATTTCAACTTCTGAAATATCAGGAGGTGAGAATGATATTTTCATATTTTTTCCTCCATTTGGCTTAAAAATTAAACCATCTATTCATTTTAATTTTGTTAGGTTCCTGTTTATTTATTCCTTTTCCTTCCATTAATAAATTAGCGTTTTCTTGAAATAAATTGACATAATCGTCTCCAATCTTTCCACTTATTTCTTCAAAGGCTTCATTTAATTTAAACGAATTCCTAGACAAGCGATGAGAATCGGATGCAATAAAATGGGTTAAATGATGATTAATTAATTGAATAGAGAATTTCCTAAGCTGTTTTCCTTTATGTCCAAGTAAACTAGAGGCGGTAATCTGAGTGGCTGATCCATTTTTTACAAGTTGATGTAAAATATCGGGGTTCTCCCTTATTTGAACATTTCTTTCTGGATGCACGATGATGGGAATGATTCCTTCTAATTGAATATTAAATAATAGTCGTTCGGCATAAGCAGGTACATGTGTATCTGGCAATTCAATTAACAAATATTTATGTTGATTATTTAACGTCAAAATTTTCCCAGCTTTATAACCCTCAAGAAGCTCTCCATAAATTCGAGGCTCTTGGCCAGGAAAAATTTTTACGGGGATTTTTTCCTTTACTAATTTCGAGTTTAGCTTATTAACCTTTGCAAGAATTCGATTAGCCTTATTAAAATGCCGTCCATTTTTATGATGAGGTGTTGCAAAAATAGCCGTTATTCCTTTACTAGCTGCATGTTTTGCCATTCCTATGCTTTCAATAAGGTCTTTTGCTCCATCATCAATTCCAGGGAGAATATGACAATGAATATCAATCACTATCTTCCCCTCCTCTGCTTTGACCTGAGTATTTTAGAGGCTTTTGAGCTTAATTGAGGTAATTAGTTAATCATTATCATAATAATAATAATCATTATACTTATCCTTTGTATTATTGAAGACTGCTCCTAGTAACCTTGCTTTTACATTCAGTAATAGAGTCTTAGCCTTTTCTGCATGTTCAATCTTTGTCTTTCCACAATTAATAACTAATATCACTCCATCACACTGATTAGCAAGTATTTGAGCGTCAGTTACCGGAAGGATCGGTGGTGTATCAATAATGATAAAATCAAATTCTTTCCTAATAGCTGTTAATAAATCACTCATTGATTTTGAGCTAAGTAGCTCAGAAGGATTAGGAGTGATTGGTCCGCTCGTCAGAACATAGAGATTTCTGATTTTTGTATCTTTTATAGCTTCACTTAAAGGTGTTTTTTTAATAAGAACAGATGTTAAACCAATTAAATTCTTTTTCTTAAAAACATTGTGAACCATTGGTTTACGAAAATCGGCATCGATTAATAATACTTTTTTTCCTTGTTGTGCAAACACAACAGCTAAGTTTGCGGAAGTAATGGTTTTACCTTCACCTGCAGTTGAAGATGTAATCACAATCACGCGGTTTTCTCGATCGATATTAGAGTATTCAATATTTGTTCGTATAGTTCGATATTGTTCAGAAATTGGTGATTTTGAATTTGAAATTGTGATCAATGTTCTTTTATTTATTTTTTCCTTCTTTTTAAAAATTCCAAAAAAGACCATAGATTTTTCACTTCCCGCCTTTTATTATCCCTTTCTCCTTCTATCTGAAAATCTCTAACTGTTTTTTCTGGTATGGATCCTAAAATAGGCAATTCTAAATAAGATTTAATATCTTGCTCTGACTTAATTGTGTCGTCCAAGTATTCTAAAAGAAGTATTAGACCCATTGAAATTAATAAACCTATTGTAAAAGCAATCAACATGTTTAATATCGGACGAGGCTTAACTGGTTCCCTGCTTGTTTCTTCACTTGCCTTTGAAAGAATAGTCACATTGTCTACATTCATAATTACTGTTATTTCGTTCTCAAATCGACTTGCTATCGTGTTCGCTATATCTACAGCAACTTTTGGTTTAGGGTCTTGGACAGTAATAGTCACTACTTGTGAGTTTTGTTCACTAGAGACACTGATTTGTTTACCCAGTTCTTTAATTGATTTATCTAAATTCATTTCTGCTTTTACTAAATCTAAAATTGCCGGACTTTTAATGATCACTCTATAAGTATTAATTAACTCTAGATTTTCTTGAACATTGATAGAGCTTCCAGACTGCTGGTCAGGCTTTTTTTGATTAATTAACAACTGAGTGGATGATTCATAAATTGGTGTCAATAAAAAATAACTTACAATTCCACTTATTAGAACTGACATTGCTGAAATTGAAAATAGTAGTAAGAAACGCTTTTGAACAATTTTCAAAATATCTTGTATCCTTATGTTTTCTTCCATCCATAAGAACCTCCACAATCATATTGAATGAGCCACGAAGTAACCTTAACATCATTGTTCATATATATATGCAGCCAAAATACTGTTCATCATAGAAAATTATTCATAACCTTTATAAGACAAAATAAATTCGGTTTTGCTAGCAATTCCACTTTAGTTCGTGAAAACAAAAACGCCCCAAATAAATAGACATGGAGAAAAATATCCATTCTTTTTATTTGAGGCGTAAATTTTATTTATTAATAAATTTATCTACTATAAAAACTCCCATAAATCAAGTGTATCAATCACATACGTTGGCTTCTTTTCATACCCGCCCAGCAATTCCTTTGTTGTTACCCCCGTATGAACGAGCAATGTATCTAATCCTGCATTCATACCCGCTAAGATGTCGGTATCATAATTATCCCCGACCATAAGAGTTTCTTCCTTTGTCGTTCCCAAAACCTGCAGTGCCTGTTCCATAATAATGGACTCCGGTTTGCCAATAAAAATCGGTTGGGTTTGTGTAGAAACCGTAATGACCGATGTTAACGAACCATTGCCTGGCAGAAGTCCTCTCTCAGTCGGGATCGCTATATCTCCATTTGTCGATATAAAGGCAGCGCCATTTCTGACTGCCAAGCAAGCAGTAGCCAGCTTTTCATAAGTAATAGAACGGTCAATCCCAACCACAACATAATCTGCATGATCATCCACAAATCTGAATCCCTTTTCTTCTAAAGCATTTCGAATGCCTTCCTCTCCAATTACATATACCGAGGCATCCTGCTTCTGTTCATATATGTAATTAGCCGTTGCCATACTGGTTGTAAAAACCTGAGCTTCCGTAGCGGGTATCGTAAATTGGCGGAGCTTTTCTGCCACCTGGGCAGGCGTTCTCGAGGAATTGTTCGTAACAAAAAGATATGGAAGATCCCGCTCACGAAGCTGGTGAACAAACTCTGCCGCTTCTTTAATCAATTCTGTTCCCCGATACATCGTGCCGTCTAGGTCAATTAAATATCCTTTATATTTCACTTGATCACTCCTCAATTCCGAAACGCGGACACTGGACCAAGCTCATGAAGTAAGTATGCCCTGACTTTCTCGGGAAATTGCTTTAGAACGTCTAAATGCTTGCTAAATTCCGCCTTTACTTCATCATGATTTACCTCAGTATAGTTTTGAACGAGCATTTTGCGGTATTTAATAATATGTTTACAGCTTTTGGTTAACTCATCATGAATGACCTTTTCATCATCCAAAATGTCTACAATATCATCGTAGCTACCAGGGTCGCGCATAATGAATCCATCAATCATGGCATTCCCAACATCTAGAATCGCTTCAATAATCAGCTGGCATGTCCGTTCCATCGCTGCTTTTTCAAGCTGTGAATGCAGTTCCTGTATTTCTTCTAAGAATGCAAATTGCTGTTCTAAAAACACAAGAGTTGTTTCAATTTTTTCCCGATCAACAAAGTACAAATTTCTCACCCTTCTTCCATTACGATAGCTTTAATCCCTTTTCTAGAAAATCTGGACGAGCATAATAATAGCCTTGCGCTAAATCAACTTTATTTCTTGAAAGGACTGAGGCTTCTTCTTTATTTTCGATTCCTTCTGCTACTACTAAAGAACCGGCCTCCTTCGCAATAATTAGTAATCCTTTTAACATTGACTCTTTTACCGAATTTTTATCTATATCCTGAATGACAGAACGATCAATCTTAATAATATCTGGCATGATTTCACTTATAGAGTGCAAGCTTGCGTATCCGGCACCTGTATCATCAATGGCCACACGGAAACCAAGCATTCTCAACACCTTTATATTGTATAAAAAGTTCTCCATCCCTTCAATGGCATCACGCTCTGTGATTTCAAGAGTTATTTGCCTTGGGGAGATATTCTTATACTTTGCAAGCATATTCTTAATATCACGAATAAATCGTTCATGCCCTAATGTTATAGGTGTAAAGTTAATAAAGATATCCTGTGTGCATCCCGTTTTATAAATCTGTTGAAGGGTTTTTTCGAAAACAATCATCTCAAGGTCATATAGCATCCCTGTCTGCCGAGCTATAGAGAAAAGCTGGAGCGGACTTTCCAATACAGAGCCCTTCGGACCGCGGGTCAGCATTTCCCATGCCCTCACCTCACCTGTGGCAATATCTATAATCGGCTGAGCCAGAAGGTATATATCTTTTTGTGCCACTATTCGATTAACCATATACAGCATTTCATTATATTCAGATTGAACTCGCTTCTCTGCCATGGAAAGTGCATGCTGATTTGCTTTTAAAATGGCCTCTTGGATCGAATAATGTCTTTTCTCAATAAACATATAGCCTGTTTCAAACACTGGTTTCGCAAGAGGAACTAGTTCAGCTAGTTTTTTTTCAGAAAGTCTTAGAATTTTTTTCATTTTTTTATCAATATCTGTAACAGAATGACTATCATGGTTAACCTTCATAAACAGTGTCAGACCATCACTTGAATAATCATGAAGAGCCATAATTTCTTCTGACTTTACTTCGTCTTTGATCACATCTTGAAAAGTCAGCTTTAATAATTGAATAAAACCTGTATACCCTTGTTCTCCAAGCTGTTCCGGCAATTCTCGCAAATTTTTAATGTTAAACACAATCACTGCCACTTCATAGCCACCATCAAAAGCTTTACTTACTGCTTTCCTAATTGGGTCACGAATAATAAATTGCGGCGGATAAAACTTAAGCTTATCTTCTGGCAGTAAGATTTTTATCCATTTGTTCAACTGATTGAACCTTATTTTGTTTTGCCGGGGCATGGTCTCATTCCTCTCAGATGCAGCGTCCAAAATTACATATGCCACCATTTTATCACAAAATCCGACCATTTCCTCCAATATTTGAAAGATTAATCGGACAAATTGCCTGATAAACCGTTAGAGAAGCGGTGAGAATTATGATTATTTCTGTTATGATAGAATCAATACGGTTAACTGAAATTTATGTGAATAAAGGAGTATTAAATAATATGGCAGAACGTTTTTTTTTATATGATGATTTGGTAGATACAAAAACACGCTTCGTTAGCTTTATGGGTGATAATCAACGTTTTGATTTGGCTATTGTTCAATCCGATCGCTATTATGGAAAGCATATAGTTCTTGATATTCAAGGAAGCCGTTTTGCAATCATTGGACCTGATGATTTAAAAGAAGAAGGCTATTTAGAGTATGCCTTTAATCTTTCTGAAGAAGACGCTGAGGAATTGCGCTCCTTTCTATATGAATTAATTTAGTAATATGTATTCTCCGGTTTATTATCACCAGATTCACAAATAATAAAGGAGAACCTTAGATCTAAGGTTCTCTTTTTAATTTTTCTACTTTATAAGGGGTGGTAATTGTTGGATAATAAGGAAGAGCGTGAGTATACGGATTTTACAAATGTTGAAAAGCGAAGGAACTATGTGACGGCAGAGGACTTCCCTGATGGACCATACGGATCCCCATTAAAAAGACATGATCCCGTAGAAAATAAAAGTACTCCCTTTCGCGAAGAACAGCGAAGGTATAGTGCCTTTAATTACGAAAATAAAACCTTACATGAAGACATGCCTCGGCAAATGGAAGGAGCTCATCCTACCCACGATGACCCCGAAAGAAGCACGGAACCGCCGTATGATGATTATCAAAAATAAAGCAGTAGTTAAGCAAAACTTGGCTTAATTGTATAAAAAGGCGATCAGATGATGCCTGATTGCCTTTTCTTTTTTACTTATTTACTTATTTACTTTTTTCGCCACAAAATATGCACAGCCAAAATTGCAAAATTCATACAAGTATTCCGATAATGTACTAATTTTCGTATCAAAGGTGGCTTTCTGATTTTGATCGTCAAAGAAACCCCGCAGCCTTAGCTGGCCATAACCCCAATCCCCAACAATATAATCATACCGGGTTAAAATATCGCTATATCTGCCTCGAAATGCTTCTTCATTAAAACCATTTCGTATATCTTCAATAACCTCATAGCAAACGTTATTAACACAAATCACATCAATCACCTCAGTTTAAAAACAGCGTCTATCATCCCCATTATATTGGAAATGTTTGTATTCCGAAAGGTATTTCTTACTTTATTTAAATTATAACTGATAGCCCATCAATTTCTAAGAGAAAAAAATAATCAGCTGGTTATTCTAAAAGCAAGGAGGTGTTTCACATTAGAAAATCATTGATCATCTTAGGGATATGCGGCCTTACAGCACTAACTGCTTGTCAAAACAACAATATGGCAAATGAAAGCGATGGAATTTACGAAAGAAGCGGCAACACGCTGAATGTAAATACTCAGCGCCCTGAGTTATATAATCAAAATAATAATGGAAACAACGTCAACGGCAGGGATTTTAGGAATACGAATAATAATGGTACAAAAAATAATTTTGGTTATGTCCGCCACCAGAAAAGCCCCGTTGCAGGCGACAGGGTTTCCAATGTTAATTATGGAACCATCAATAAGGAGCAATTAGCTGATATCATTTCTGGCTACTGTACGGATATTCCAAATGTTGACGATATATCTACACTTGTGACAGATGAAGAAGTGCTGGTCATTTATCATACGGATTCAGATAATCGCAACATGATCGCAGACCAGGTTAAGAAAACAGCTATGTCTGTCGTCCCTAGGTCGTACCATGTATATGTAAGTGATAATACGACTCTGCGCCCTTATGTTGAAAACTTTGCAACGAACAGCCCGAACACAAAAAATGTGAATACCGGCCTAAATAAAGTAATTAAAGAAATGCTAAAATCCCCACAAGGGAAAAAAATGGGTAATGGTGAAAACGAAAATGGAGAATTAAAGGGTGAAGAGAATAACCGTTAAAAAAAAGGGTTCAGTATTGGCTGCTGAACCCTTTTATCTTTTATGCTTCTTTAAGCTCGATTTCTCCCAACTCCTGCTGACGCTTAGCAGCAGCATTTACTTGCTCATCAGCATGGTAAGAAGATCGTACAAGAGGACCAGACTCACAATGACTAAAGCCCTTGCTTAAAGCAATTTCCTTAAACTCTTGGAACTCATCTGGGTGGTAATATTTTACTACTTTCAGATGCTTTTTCGATGGCTGTAAATATTGGCCAATCGTCATAATATCAACATTATGCGCTCTTAAAGCATCCATCGTTTCAATTATTTCCTCTTTCGTTTCTCCAAGACCGATCATTAAGCTGGATTTTGTCGGAATATCTGGCTGCATTTCTTTTGCCCTTTTCAAGAATTCTAATGAGCGGTTATATTGAGCTCGTGCTCTCACTCTCGGTGTAAGACGTTCAACCGTCTCGATATTATGATTTAATATATCTGGACGTGCATCCATCAATGTCTTTAAATTTTCATATACGCCACCCATATCAGACGGCAATACTTCAATAGTAGTGAATGGGTTCTTTCTTCTAATGGCTCTGACTGTTTCAGCAAAAACAGCTGCTCCACCGTCTTTAAGATCATCCCTTGCCACTGCTGTCACAACAACATGCTTTAAGTTCATCAGCACTACGGAATCTGCGACTCTTTCCGGCTCTTGCCAATCCAATTCAGTTGGCAATCCCGTTTTGACCGCACAGAAACGGCAAGCACGTGTACAAGTATCCCCTAGAATCATGAAGGTAGCCGTTCTTCTGACCGCCCAGCATTCATGGATATTCGGACATTTTGCTTCTTCGCATACTGTATGTAAGCTATTTTCCCTCATCATTTTCTTTAAACCGGTATAGTTTTCATTCGTGTTAAGCTTTATTTTCAGCCACTCCGGCTTACGTATGTATTCCTCTTTCGTACTCACTCTCATTCCACTCCCTTTTGTGGCATGGTGCCTGAATTCCTGTATATGATGCAACTGTAACACATGAAAAAGTCTAGGACAAGTTGGAATGTTTTGATTACCATTAATTGATATCTATTTATTTCTCCAAAAATCACAAACTAAATAAGCATATGTGTGAGGAAGGGAGGATTACTTTGAGGATTAAATTAGCTGTTATTCTAACATTGCTTTTTTCTTTATTTTCTCCTTGGAACGGAAAGGCTCAAACAGTTGGAAATGAAGTATATAAAAGCCGGATGGAATTATATAAAAGGATTGAAGCTGTCACACACATTCCCTGGTATTATCTTGCCGGAATTGACCAATATGAACGAAATGTAAGGCAGGCTAGAAGAGACATTCCAAAAGCAGAAGGACTAACAGGGATCTATATCAAGCCTGAAGAATGGGCGGGACCGTTAAATCCTAATACATCTGACGATAATCCATTTTCCATTCAGTTTTTTAATGGAAAGGGGGTGGATGGCGATGGAGATGGGAAAGCGAGCTTGACGAATGATGATGATGTTCTCTATATGTTTGCTCAACATCTTCTATCGTATGGAAGGGATCATGATAATATCAAAATTGGCTTATGGGATTATTATAAGCGTGATAAAACGGTTAGCATCATTATTGGAAAAGCAAGGCTTTACAAGCATTTTGGAAGATTGGATCTGGATGAACGTGTATTCCCACTCCCATTAAGAAGCCAATATACTTATAAAAACACATGGGGAGCGGCTCGCGGCTGGGGTGGAAGAAGAATTCATGAAGGTACAGATATATTTGCCGGGTACGGGGTTCCTGTTAGGGCAACAGCATATGGAATTGTTGAAATGAAGGGCTGGAATCGATTCGGCGGCTGGCGAATCGGCATTCGGGATATTAACAATAATTATCATTATTTTGCCCATTTAAGTGGTTTTGCGAAGGACTTGAAGCTAGGACAAATTGTCGAGCCAGGGATGTTAATCGGCGGGGTTGGAAGTTCTGGTTATGGACCGCCTGGGACTTCAGGAAAATTCCCGCCACATTTGCATTACGGAATTTACAAAGACAATGGCTTTACAGAATGGTCATTTGATCCGTATCCGCACTTACGATTATGGGAAAGACAAGAACGAAACAGGAAAAAATAAAAAGAGGGGATTGACTCTCATATGAGCCGGTCCCCTCCCACTATTAATGTCCACCTAAGTAGGCTTTCTTGATTTCTTCGCTGGCCTGCAGCTCGGCGGCTGTACCTGAAACTGTTACACGTCCTGTTTCAATGACGTACGCCCGGTTAGCAATTGATAATGCCATATGTGCGTTTTGTTCTACTAGCAAGACAGTTGTTCCTTCACGGTTAATTTCTTCAATAATTTGGAAGATCGTTTTAACCATTAAAGGAGCAAGTCCCATAGAAGGCTCATCAAGTAAAAGAAGCTTTGGTCTTGCCATTATCGCTCTTCCCATAGCTAGCATTTGCTGCTCACCGCCTGAAAGTGTCCCTGACAACTGTTTTCGACGCTCTCGCAACCGTGGGAAAGTTTCATAAACCTTTTCGATATCCTTATGAATTTCTTTGGAATCTTTTCTTAAAAAAGCTCCTAATTCTAGGTTCTCCTCAACGGTCATGTTTGCAAATACACGGCGCCCCTCTGGCACATGTGAGATTCCCGCCTTAACAATACCCTGAGCAGCCTTGCCGCCAATAGAGTCACCTAAATATTGGATTGTTCCATTTTTCGGCTTTAGAAGTCCGGATAAAGTTTTCAGCAGAGTACTTTTTCCAGCTCCGTTCGCACCAATAAGGGTAACAATTTCCCCCTTATTTACTTCTAAAGAAACACCTTTAAGCGCTTGTATATTCCCATAAAACACGTCAATTTGATCTACTTTAAGCATCTTTTGTAACCTCCTCACCTAAGTAAGCCTCGATGACTTTAGGATGATTACGAATTTCTTCAGGTGTTCCTGCAGCAATAAGCTGCCCATGGTCTAGAACATAAATTCTTTCACAAATACCCATAACTAAATTCATATCATGTTCAATCAATAAAATGGTCAAATCAAATTCATTACGGATAAAAGCAATTAACTCCATGAGTTCATGCGTTTCTTGCGGGTTCATCCCGGCGGCAGGCTCGTCAAGCAATAATAGCTTTGGACCCGCTGCTAAAGCTCTCGCAATTTCCAATCTCCTTTGCTGGCCATAAGGAAGATTTTTTGCCTTTTCATCCTTAAAATTTTCTAATTGAAAAATTTTAAGGAACTCAATTGACTTTTCCTCCATTTCTTTTTCCCCTGAAAAGTGAGAAGGAAGACGGAAAATGGAGCTTACGATTGAGTGCTTTGCTAATGAGTGGTAGGCTACCTTCACATTATCTAGAACAGAAAGCTCATTGAAAAGACGAATATTTTGGAAGGTACGGCTAATTCCTAGACGTGTTACCTTATATGGAGGCAACCCATTTAGACGTTTTCCTTCAAACAGAATGTCTCCTTCTGTTGGCACATAAACACCAGTCAGTAAGTTAAAGCTTGTTGTTTTTCCCGCACCATTCGGTCCAATTAACCCAACTAGCTCACCTTGGTTAATTTCCATGCTAAAACCTTGAACAGCTTTTAATCCGCCAAATTGAATGCCTGCTTCTTTAACCTGAAGTAATGGTGTATTGCCCATGCTAGTTACCTCCTTTCGCACTTTTCCACTTAAATAAATCAGTGATTTCACGTGTTCCCATTAATCCTTGAGGACGATATAACATCACGATAACTAAGACAAGACTGTACATAATCATCCGAGTTTCCGGGTAATCCTGCAAGAAGGTGGACACTAATGTTAATAATATCGCTGAAATAACCGCTCCTGATAAGCTTCCAAGTCCGCCAAGTACAACAAATATTAAAATATCAAAGGATTTTAAGAATCCGAAGTTTGTTGGCTGAATAATATAGAAGTTATGCGAATACAAACCGCCCGCAATTCCGGCAAAGAAAGAGCCTAGGGCAAACGCGATAACCTTATAATAGGTCGTGTTGATCCCCATTGCATCCGCAGCAATTTCATTCTCACGAACAGAAATACACGCACGTCCATGTCTTGAATTTGTAAAGTTCATGATGACTAAAATCGTTACAAACAGACAGATGAACGTATACGTCCAAGTCGTTAAATGGGAAACCTGCATACCGGCAGCTCCACCAACATAATCAATATTCAGGAATACAATCCTGATTATTTCCGCAAAACCTAAAGTAGCTATCGCCAAATAGTCACCTTTTAAACGAAGGCTCGGAATCCCAACGATAAGTCCTGCTAATGCTGCCATAAGTCCGCCGGCTATTAAAGCAATTGGGAGTGGAAGATGAAGCTTCATCGTAAATATCGCTGAAATATAAGCACCAACTGCCAAAAACCCAGCATGTCCAATCGAAAATTGCCCTGTAATTCCAATAACTAAGTGCAGGCTGACTGCCAAGATGATGTTAATGCCTATAAAGATGAGTGTATTTGAATAAAACGGGTTTAAGATTCCAGCACTAATTAGAAATTGCGCAACTCCGTAGACGATGACCGATAAAATTAAAAATAGCCAAAATCCTTTTGCCTTTTTCATAGATTCTTTCACCTACACTTTCTCTCTAGCATTCTTACCGAAGATGCCCGATGGTCTAAATAATAGGATTAAAATGAGAATAATAAATGCTGCTGCATCTCTCCATAAAGAGAAACCAAAAGCGCTAACAACTGTTTCAACGACTCCAAGCACAAGTCCGCCTACCATCGCCCCCGGTATAATCCCGATTCCCCCTAGAACGGCGGCAACGAATGCTTTTAATCCAGGAATAATTCCCATTAGCGGTTCAATTTTTGTGTAATACACACCAAAAATAACACCTGCTGCTCCTGCCATCGCTGAACCAATAGCAAATGTTGCAGAAATCGTATTGTTTACATTAATCCCCATCAAACGGGCTGCGTCCATATCGTGTGATACTGCACGCATCGCCTTACCAATTTTTGTTTTATGAACAATGAATTGCAAAATTAGCATTAGAATAATAGAAACGGAGAGAATTAATAGAGATTGGCTGCTGATTTGAGCACCAAATACATTAAAGGATTTGTTAGCGAAAACATTTGGATAAGCTTCTGGCTGCGCACCTCGAATGTAGATAACTCCATATTCGATGAGAAGGGAAACCCCGATTGCCGTAATTAAAGCGGCTATTCGAGTTGCATTGCGGAGGCGCTTATAGGCAATTCTCTCAATGAGAACCCCAAAAATCGCACAAACCGTCATAGCGAGTAATAATGCTGGGAAAAATCCTAATCCCCAGCCAGCGATGGCATAGAATCCAATAAACGCACCGATCATAAAAACATCGCCATGCGCAAAGTTAATTAATTTAATAATTCCATAAACCATCGTATAACCTAATGCAATTAATGCATAAATACTGCCGAGTGAAATACCGTTAATTAATTGCTGTAACCATTCCATGAACTCTCACTCCTTTATTAGAAAAGCGTAGGCGCCTTGTCCCTTGAAGGAACGCAGACTAAAAGCGCCACGTCCTGTGGCAACGTCTGCATGACCCGCATCCCGCGGGTCTCAAGCATAAGACAAGCCGACGGGAAGGTTGTAGTTTAACCTTCTTGGCGGATTGGCTTAGGCCCAAGAGCCCCTAAGCGCTGAGCTAGACAATTTAGCAAAGCGCAGGCGCCTTGACAGCTTTTCGACAAAATTTTCATCATTAGGAATGGAAAATGGGAGGATAGGATAATCCCCCCATTTCCTGTGGTTAATCTTAAGGATTAACTTTTGTTTTGAATTTTTGCTTACCATCTACATATTCTAGAACGGATGCTGATTTAATTAAGTGGTGATTTTCGTCAACTGTAATAGTACCAGTAATTAATGCTAAATCTTTTGTAGCAGCAAGAGCATCTTTAATTTTCTCTGAATCAGATGTAGTGCCAGCACGTTTCATTGCATCTACAAGAAGGTATACAGTGTCATAACCAAGTGCGTTAAAAGCATCTGGTGATTTGCCGCTATTTTTGTCTCCGTAAGCTTTAACAAACTTTTGAATCGTTGCGTCTGGGTCTTCAGCAGAGTAGTGGTTAATAATAAAAGTATTATTTAATGCATCTGCACCAGCTAATTCCACTAGCTTAGGAGAATCCCAGCCGTCTGCTCCCATTAATGGAACTGTAATGCCCATTTCTCTAGCTTGCTTAACAATTAGACCTACTTCTTCATAGTATCCAGGAATGAAAATAAATTCTGGATTAGAAGCCTTAATACGAGTTAATGTAGAACGGAAGTCTGTATCCTTAGCAACATATGATTCTTCTGAAACAATTGTACCGCCAGCTGCTTCAAAAGTTTCTTTAAATGAAGCGGCAAGTCCTTTTGCATAATCACTTGCATTGTCAGCAAAGATTGCTGCATTTTTTACCTTAGCATCGTTTAGAGCAAAGTTCGCTGCAACTGTTCCTTGGAATGGGTCGATAAAAGCAGTACGGAATACGAACTCATTTACAGATCCATCTTCACGTACTGTTACAGTTGGGCTTGTACCAGATGGTGAGATAAGAACAGTCTTATTATCGTTAGCAATTTGGGCTTGAGCTACTGTATTACCACTTGTAGCAGCACCGATGATTGCGGTAACTTTATCTTGGCTCGTTAATTTAATAGCAGCGTTTGTTGCTTCAGCTGCATCTGATTTATTATCAACTTTTACAAGTTCAATTTTCTTGCCATCTACACCGCCAGCCGCGTTGATTTCTTCAACCGCAAGCTCCACCCCAGAAGCAATTCCTGAGCCATAAGATGCAACACCACCTGAAAGTTCTAAGTTAGCTCCAATTTTTATTGTATCTCCGTCTTTAGAACTTGAACCGCCTGAACCTGCTTCTTTGCTGCCGCTACAGCCAGCAAGAATACCAGCCATTAATGTTGTAGCCATTAAGACTGATGTGATTTTTTTCTTGAAAACCATTTAGTTTTCCCCCTTTTTTCTATTCTGATTGTTCAATCAATTTGAAACATAGAAAGGTCTTTTGAGCTAGATTAATTAGTTTAAAATAATCTATCTACAACCTCCTATTACGAGTCAGACTATTTTCCCAATTTAAACAAATAGATTAGGAATTAAAATATTTCTGACTATTTGTTTAATATATTGATAGTATATTATTTTTCAATTAGTCTGTCAAAACAATATTTTCTTAATAATATCATTTTTTAAAAATAGTTTTGTTG
>NZ_JBALNX010000083.1:9849-12068 GCF_036962035.1 Bacillus sp. JJ1773 | reverse complement strand
GAGCCATGAACACTTCATGACGACCACTTTTCCCAGTTCTTGGTAAAAATGAGCTCCATGAACATTTCATAACTACCGTATTCATTGACTCATAGTAAAAACAGTCGCCATGAGCAATTCATGACGAGCGTTTTCACTTTCCCATAAACAAAACCAGTCTTAATTCTCAACATGAGCAATCTTGGAAGCTTTAATCAGCTCTTTAATTCCATCAAGATCCCCTCGTTCCAAGAGCTCAATGATTTTGCTTCCGACAATAACGCCATCACAATATTGGTTCATTTCCTGCACATGTGTTGGGGATGCTATCCCAAAGCCAGCCAAAATAGGCAGGTGACTTACGCTCTTAACCTTTTGCAAATGCCCCCCAAGCTGTTCATTGAAACCTTTTCTTGCTCCAGTTATCCCATTAACTGTAACGGCATATAGGAAACCGCGCCCTTTGCTGGATATTTCTTGAACCCGCTCTAACGGACTCGTTAATGTTACGAGTCTAATGATCTCAATACCAGCCTTTTCTGCGTAAGGAGCAATAAGATCTTCCTCTTCTATCGGCAAATCAGGTAAAATCAACCCATCTACACCTGAACGGGAGCACTCATCCAAAAATGAATGAATGCCGTAAGCCATGATCGGATTCATATAAGTCATAAAAATTAGTGGGATATGTACAATTGGGCGTATTTCCGCAATGGCCGCCAATATTCCCCTCAATGTCGTTCCACTTTCAAGAGCTCTAATGCCGGCTTGCTGGATAACGGGCCCGTCAGCTACAGGATCAGAAAAGGGAATCCCAATTTCAATCGCCGTTGCTCCTGCTTTTTCTAAAAAAGTAATCCGTTCTGCCAAACTATTCAGTCCGCCATCTCCAGCCATAATATAAGGAACAAAAGCCTTCTCGTTATTCTTCCCCAAGACTTGCATCACTTTTTCAATCCTGTTCATTTCTCAATCCCTCCTAATCTTGCTTTTACCGTTTCCACATCCTTATCGCCTCGGCCTGATAAGCAGATGACTAATCCTTCATCCTCCTTCATTGTTGGGGCCAGCTTTAATGCATAAGCAACTGCATGGGAACTTTCCAAAGCGGGAATAATTCCTTCTAACCGACAAAGGAACTGTAAGGCTTCCATTGCTTCTTCATCGGTAATAGATTCATATTTCACCCGGCCAATATCTTTTAAATAACTGTGCTCAGGTCCGACACCTGGGTAATCAAGCCCGGCTGAAATGGAATGGGCCTCTTGAATTTGTCCATCTTCATCCTGAAGTAAGTACATGAGTGCGCCATGAAGAATTCCTGGTTTTCCTTTTGTCATTGAAGCTGCATGCTTTGAAGTATTTAATCCTAATCCTGCCGCCTCTACCCCATACAACTGAACATCTTCATCTTTAATAAATGGATAAAACATCCCCATAGCATTGCTTCCGCCACCGATACAGGCTACAATTGCCTCGGGAAGCTTTCCTTCTTTTTCTATAAATTGCTGCTTCGTTTCCTTCCCAATAACACTTTGAAAATCACGGACAATCATCGGAAAAGGGTGCGGCCCCATTACGGACCCAAGAATATAATGAGTATCCTCCACATTCGTCACCCAATATCGTAACGCCTCATTGACAGCATCTTTAAGGGTTGCACTGCCTGACTCAACACTGACAACCTTTGCACCTAGAAGCTCCATTCGAAACACATTCAGCTGCTGTCTGCGAATGTCCTCAGCTCCCATATAAATAATGCATTCTAAATTAAGAAGTGCACAGGCTGTTGCGGTAGCCACTCCATGCTGTCCTGCCCCTGTTTCGGCAACAATCTTTCGTTTCCCCATTCGGGCGGCCAGTAATGCCTGACCTAAGGAATTATTAATTTTATGTGCGCCTGTATGGTTTAAATCCTCACGTTTTAAATAAATCTTTGCCCCTTGAAGCTGATTTGTTAAGTTTTTGGCAAAGTACAATGGCGTTTCCCGTCCAACGTAATCTTTTAGAAGATCATTTAGCTCGTTTTGGAACTCTGGATCTTCCAGCGATTTTTTATATTCTGTTTCGAGTTCAAGAACTGCTTGCATTAACGTTTCTGGCACAAATCTTCCCCCAAATGCACCGAAATGTCCACGTTCATCAGGTAATGTATAGGTTGTCATAATAGTTCCTCCCATTGTCAGGCAAATTTTCATGTTTATCAGCCAGTTCTGGTACTTTATCAGCCAATTTTTACG
>NZ_JBALNX010000083.1:0-9734 GCF_036962035.1 Bacillus sp. JJ1773 | reverse complement strand
TCAGCCAATTTTTACGTTTATCAGCCAATTCCATGCATGGATCTTTTTTTAGCATGATCAATAAATTTTTTTATCTTATTTACATCCTTTTTTCCGTCTGTTTCTACCCCACTGCTGACATCGACCATATACGGTGCCGTTATCTCAATGGCCTGCTCAACATTATCAATTGAAAGTCCGCCAGCAAGAATGACCTTTTTCCCGTCCAAGTTTTCACCGGTTAATACATTCCAATCAAATGTGACCCCGTTCCCCCCGCGGTATTTCCCTTTAGGGCTATCAAGAAGGTAATAATCACACGAAAACTGACTAATTTGATTTAAATCCTCTTGAGATTCAATGCTTAACGCCTTTATGACCGGTACAGAAAATTGCGAACAATATTCAGGTGACTCATCCCCATGAAGCTGGATGACATTGATTCCTGCCTCATTGACAATCTTTCGAATGACATCCGGATCTTCATTTACAAACACGCCTACCTTAAGAATCTCATCAGGAATCACTTTAATAATTTTCCTTGCTTGATCAGAATTGATTTGCCTCTTGCTATCTGCAAAAACAAACCCAAGCGCATCTGCACCCGATTCGATCGCTTTTAACGCAGTTTCAACGTCCATAATTCCACAAATTTTCACCTTCATTAGTTCGTCACCTCTTTTATAGGCTGTTTCATTCGCTTCATTAAACCTTCGAGATTTTCAGATTTCATAAATGCCTCCCCAACAAGGATTCCATCGGCACCAGCATCTATCACTCTTTGAACATCCTCTACTGTTTTAATGCCGCTTTCACTTATGAGGAAGGCACCTGCTGCTTTAATTTTTGGAGCAAGCTTTTCCGTTATGGCTAAATCAACTGAGAAGGTTTTTAAATCACGATTATTAACGCCGATTATTTGTGCTCCAGTACGCAGGACCTTTAGCAGCTCAGCCTCATTATGAACCTCCATAAGCACTTCAAGCCCGTTGTTTAAAGCGAAATTATATAGCTCTGTCAGACGTTGCTCCTCCAATGCTGCAGCAATTAACAGAATCAAATTTGCCCCAGAGGATTTCGCTTTCAGAATCTGAACTTCATCAATGATAAAATCCTTGCAGAGCAATGGGGCATCAACAGCTTCCCTAACTGACGATAAATCCTCAAAACCTCCTTTAAAAAAGGGAGTATCGGTCAGAACAGAAATGGCATCCGCTCCAAAATCTATATAAGATTGAGCTTGGACCTGAGGATCAGCACCGATATTAATATCCCCTTTTGAAGGTGATGCTCTTTTAAATTCAGCGATAATTGCAAGTGAATCCCTTTGTTGAAGCTTTTTAAGAAAGGAGCGCTTTTTTCTAAGCGGCTGGTCATGAATGTCCAATTTTTCATCCCTTAGTCTCAAAATCTCTTTTTCCTTTTCTTCTAAAATGATATTTAAGATCGTAGTCACCTCAGATCACCCTTTCCTTTATAAATTTGCTCTCATGGATGAGCTGTTCCAGTTTATTTAGTGCTGCTCCAGAATCAATGCTCTCCTTTGCATATTCAATCCCTTTTTGAATTGTCTGCGCTTTTCCTGCTGTGAAGATTCCAATTCCTGCATTAAGGAGAACTGTATCGCGATAAGCTCCCTTCTTTCCATTCAATACATTCAAGAGGATACGTGCATTCTCTTTGGAATCGCCGCCGCGAATGGCATCATTCGTGTATACTGATAAACCTACCTCTTCTGGATGAAGGACTCTTTCAGTCAAGTTTTCATTTTCCAGAATTACTAAATGATTCTCTCCCTGAAGTGACGCCTCATCCATAAACCCTGCCCCATTTAGGACAACTGCACGTTTTCTTCCTAATGTCTTTAACACTTCTGCAAAGAGTACGAGATAATCTCGGCGATAGATCCCGAGGAGCTGTGTCTCTAAATCAACAGGATTTGTGAGCGGTCCAATTAAATTAAAGACAGTCGGAATTCGCAAATCTTTTCTCACTTTCATAATCCTTTTCAGCTGCGGGTGTACATGTGGAGCGAATAAAAAGGCAATCCCAACCTTTAGTAAAATTTCCTCTGTACGTGCAGCATCCAAATTTAAATCCACACCTAGATGTTCTAATACATCAGCACTTCCCGTTTTACTTGATACACTTCTGTTTCCATGCTTGGCAACTGGAATTCCAGCTCCCGCAAGAACAAAAGCGGAAGTTGTACTTATATTAAAGCTTTTAGACCCATCTCCTCCTGTCCCGCAATTATCCATAACATTCGGAATTCTCGTATTAAACGTCAGTGATTTTCCCCTTAACGCTTTAGCTAAGCCGGCAATTTCTTCAACTGTTTCTCCTTTCGTTTTTAGGCCGATTAATAAACCTGCTATTTCACTATCAGTAATATCCTCAGTAAATAGAAGCTCGGTTGCTTCCGTTATTTCTTGTTCTGTTAATGAATCCCCATTAGAAATTTTCTGTAAGATGCTTTTCATGCTTACTTCCCCTCCCGATATGATTTAAGAAATTTTCCAAAATTCTTTTGCCTAATGCGGTTCCAATTGATTCAGGGTGAAATTGAAGGCCAAATAACGGGAATTGCTTATGTTTGATCGCCATTATTTCATTGTCATCCATCGATTTTGCAAGGATCTGAAATCCCTCAGGTAATGTCTCCTCGGAAATCACAAGAGAATGGTACCGCATGATGTCAATTGGCTGAGGCAAGTATGCAAATAAATCTGATCCATTATGTTTTAATTTTGAAATCTTCCCGTGCATAATATTGTTTGCTTTCGTTATATTTGCTCCAAATGTATACCCGATTGCTTGATGTCCAAGGCATATTCCCAATATTGGCTTGGTCTCATAGAAGGATTGGATAATGGCTGAACAAATGCCTGCATCTTCCGGTCTGCCAGGCCCAGGTGATAACACAATGGCATCCGGTTCCATTTCCTTGATCTCCTCTATTGAAATCCTGTCGTTCCTTACGACATGTACTTCTTCCCCGAGCTCCCCTAAATATTGATATAGGTTATAAGTAAATGAATCATAATTATCAATAAGTAATATCATCTTGGCCCTCCAAAAAAGCTCTTAATTTATGAATCGTTTCTTCAAACTCTTTTTCCGGCACAGAATCATGAACAATCCCGGCACCTGCCTGAATAAATGCTTTTTGATCCTTAATTAACATCGTCCGAATTGCAAGTGCAAAGTCCATACTTCCATTCGCTGAGAAATATCCGATTGCTCCTGAATAAACACCTCTTTTTACTTCCTCCAGCTCGTTAATAATTTCCATCGCCCTAATTTTTGGAGCACCAGAAACCGTTCCTGCCGGCAAACAAGCGATTAAAGCATCGATCGCTGATAAATCCTTTTTTAAAGTACCGCTCACCTCCGATACTAGGTGCATGACATGTTTATATTTCTCAATCTTCATATATTTTTCAATTTCAATTGAACCAAGCTCACAAACACGGCCAAGGTCATTTCTGCCTAAATCCAGCAGCATTCGGTGCTCCGCAAGCTCCTTTTCATCCACCAATAAATCTTTTTCATAGGAATGATCTTCAACCTCGGATTTCCCTCTTGGCCTTGTTCCCGCTATTGGATTGGTTGTCACCTTCCCGCCATTTACCTTAATTAAGCTTTCCGGTGAAGTACCCGCGATTTTGTAGCCTTCGAAGTCTAAATAATACATATAAGGGGATGGATTTTGCACTCTAAGCTTGCGATAGAAAGAAAATGGATCACCTGTAATTGTTCCTTGCAAACGCTGAGACAGCACCACTTGGAAAATATCACCTTCAACAATATGTTCTTTCGCCCGCTTCACTTTTTCGATAAATTCTTCTCTCTTTATGGATGCTTTAAAAGTTGAAAGTGAAACATCACTTGGTTCACTGTTCACTTTGCCATGCTTAATTTCATCTAGTCTCTTTTCATGTAAAGATTGCAATTCAGATAACTCGCTAAATAAAGGTATAGAGATTAAATACACTTTCTGTTCCAGATGATCAAACACGACCACTTCCTCGAAAAACATTAAATGAACATCGGGAATATGTAATTCATCCTTTGGGGCCTTCCCGATATTTTCATACTGACGGATGACATCATAACCTACATAGCCTACAGCCCCTCCACAAAATGGAAAATTTCCAATCTCATCCTGTTCAATCGGCGGCAGTATATCTTTCAATACTTCAAGCGGATGCTTCTGAATCCGTTTCCTTCCCTTTGCTGAAAGGATTGTACTGGAATCTTCTTCTCCAATTAATTCAATAACGGGATCTGTTCCAATAAAAGAGTACCTGCCAGCCTTTTCATGTTTAAGTGAGCTTTCAAAGAGAAATTTTTTTGTCCCTTTAAGACGCTGGTAAATAAGAATTGGGGTTAACGTATCCCCTTCAATTTCGCTAATAATGATTTCCTTTACTTTCGGCATGATACACTCTCCTTAACGATTATAAAAATAAAAAAAGTCCCCTATACGCACAATATTTGTGCATATAGAGGACGTATCGTTGACCGTGGTGCCACCTCAAATTTAGAACAGAATTCTGCTCCCTTGTTCAGGTACGGATGTAAATCGATACCCTATCCATATAACGGTGGAATTCCGTGCTTCCCTACTATCCTTCAAGAAGCCTCTCGCAAGTCCATTCCAACTGCTCTCCACATACCGGCTCTCACCCTTTCCGGCTCTCTGTAATGCTTCTGAACATTGTACTACTCTTACTCAACGATTTAGTTATTCTTTTTTAAAAGGCTATAACAATAAATATTTGAAATACAAAAAGGGCCTCCCTCCAAAAAAAGGACGAGAGACCCGTGGTGCCACCTTCATTAGCTAAAATTAGCTCACTTAACAGATATCAAAATGAAATAATCATTTGAATACCTGTCTCTTGTAACGATGAGACTTTTCGCCAAAGCCTACTGCTCCTATTAAAGGTTCGGTTTGGAGGCTCGGAAGTCCATTCGCTAATACGATTACACTGATTCGCACCACCCATCAGCTCTCTTAAGTACCCGTAAAAGTTACTACTCTTCGTCAACGCCGTACGTTATGTTGCTTTTTATATTATTCTTAATTATAAAAAAAGTCAAGGATAAAAATTCATTTTTTTTAAAGAGCCTTCTTTAACCTATTTCTCCAAGCTTCTGCAAGCTCCTCTACCTGGAGCAGCTCTTCAATCGCTGCACGATTTTTTCGATCATGAAACATTAGTTGATTTCCCGCTAATACAGAGAACTTCTCCTGCTTTCTCTCCACTAATGTCAGTGAAGAGTCCTCCTTCACTATACCCTCCTGCAGGACCCTAAAGAAATAGCCAGTATACCCAGTCTTCACTACCCTGCTAAGCAAGTTCTCAGCTTTGTTATGCTTGGAAATGGATGCACATGGCACCCTCCCTTGTGAAACCTGAATAATGGCTTCACCGAGTAAAAAAATATCGCCAATATAAACGTCCTTCTCTTGATGATCAGCCACACTAATATTTTCCCCAAATGCAGGCATCTGAAACGGCTTTTGAAATTCCTTTTCCCATTGCTGATAATGTTCAAAAGGATATAAGCAAACAGCCCTATCCGTTCCCCCATGAAATTCACGGTTACCAACTGAATCTCCTGTAAATCCTTCTTTTGTCAGAAAAGATTCACTCACTTGCTTTTTTCTTATTGCTGAATTAATAGTCACTCCATCCCACAAATGAAGATTCGGCCTGCCAATATTTAATGTAAAAATTTGATTTCCCATTAAATACACCTCGAATATTGATATTATTTCCCTCAATCTGCCTTCTACCCATATTAATACATGACAATGAATTCCAATTAAATTTTACCATAAAAAGTCCCTACTACTTTCTTTTTTTAAAGCCATATTAATATTAGGTATGATGGTTAAGGGGATGGTATGTTCAATGGAGCATGTTGAAAAATTAGAAATTGGAGGCCAAAAGGCAAAGAAAAAGTCTAGAGGCAATGTCCATAACAAAAAGTGGGCTGTTCTGTCACTCGCTTCTATCCCACTTGTAATGACACTTGGAAATTCCATGCTTATTCCTGTATTGCCTGCTATGGAGAAAAACCTTAATATATCTGCTTTACAGACTAGTATGATTCTGACCGTGTATTCAATTGTAGCCATTATCCTAATCCCTATAGCAGGAGGATTATCAGACTATATCGGAAGGAAAAAGGTCATTATCCCTAGCCTCTTAATTGCAGGAATTGGAGGACTCATCTCTGGATGGGCTGCCTGGAAAGCTAATGACGCCTATTGGATCATTCTTTGCGGCCGTGCTTTACAAGGGGTTGGGGCAGCCGGAGCATCTCCCATTGTCATGCCACTCATTGGTGATATGTTTAAAAACGATGATGAAGTGAGCAGTTCGCTTGGAATGATCGAAACATCAAATACATTTGGAAAAGTACTTAGTCCAATACTTGGAGCCTTTCTAGCCAGCTTTTTCTGGTTTCTCCCATTCTTTGCTTTCCCAGGGTTTTGTGCCCTTTCGATATTACTTGTATGGCTTTTAATCAAAACACCTAAAGAACGTGAGGAGCCCGTGCCATTCAAGCAGTTTTTAGTAAACATTAAAAATACATTTACACATAATGGAAAATGGTTGTATGCCATCTTCGTCATTGGTGCCATCATGATGTTTGTTTTATTTGGAGTGTTGTTTTATTTATCGGATGTACTGGAAAAAACATATAATATCATCAATATTAAAAAAGGCTTTTTACTTGCAGTCCCATTAGGGGCTTTATGTATAGCCTCTTTTATAACCGGAAAAATAATAAAAGAAAATAAAGTATTAATGAAATGGATCATCTTCGGAGGATCTGCATTGACTGCTGTATCCGTTGCTATTTTAAGCTTCTCAAGCGGATTATGGTTCATGCTCATTTTATTTACATTTGGCGGTATCGGAATAGGGGTAGCCCTTCCTTGTTTGGATGCCTTAATTACATGTGGAATTGAAAAAGAAGAAAGAGGAACCATCACATCCATTTATCATTCGATGAGATTTATTGGTGTTGCTGCAGGTCCGCCTGTCATGGCTTTATTTATGGAGCATACTGAAAAGGTATTATTTTATTTCTTAAGCGGTCTTACTGTCATAGCCATCATTGCCACATTTATGGCAATAAAGCCAGACGAGGAGGATGCTTAGGTAAAGAACTTCGGGATGACTTTCTTAATCGGATATGTTATCCTATAGTTGTAGATATCATTTAAATGAATGACCGCAGGTGTTGGAGCACCCACGGTCATCCGCAATAGTCGTCGTTCCCTGAGCGGCGGCCAGTCAAAAGACTAGACCTCTCCTCAATTATCAGGTCAAGGGAGGTCTATTTTTTGTGGTTAAAAGACAAGACAGCGATGATCAGACTTGAAAATGAAATCATAATCATAATCGTTTCGAATACTGTCATAGGCATCACCCCCTTTCAAATGGGGTTAGCCGACCACCCTTGAGAAAACTCCCTATTGCTTCTCTATTATATCACAAACCTGTCCTAGGAAAAGAACATATGTTCTACTTTTACAAAAATGATGCTTTCTTACTAGAATTAAGTGAATCTTTTAAATAGTGAATGCGCGTTAATCTGCGAAAAAAATAACCGCCAAAAGGGTGGCTTCACTTCTCTATTCCTTCAATCTAGGCTTAGCAGGATTACAATCAGGTTTTTCTGACTGTGTTGATTCTGCAAGCTTTGTTAAATAATAGCATTCTTCTCTGAACATATGGTCTGCCATTAGCGCAGAAAATGTTCCTAATGCTTCTTTACTTAACCTAAGCTCCTCAATTTCATCTAAAAAGTTCATGAACAGTTTCATTTCTAATGACACATCTTTATTAAATTTTTTCAATGCAGGAAATGCTGTAAGATTTGTTCTTAGAAATCCCGTCAATTCAACAGCTTTTAAATAAAAGGCTTCAAAATCCTTTGTAAACTCATCACTCAATTTTTTAATCTTTTTTTCTGGATGTTCCATATTATCAGAAATGGCCCCTGCATGCCCTGCAGCATCCAATAGCCATAGCAAATGGTGATGCAACTCATGAAAAACAGGTGCTGCTTCCCCGTTTTTCAAATACTTTAACAGAAGCAGGTACTCATCTACTTCGTTTACCATATGATTCATAAAAGTTGGCCCGAGATGAATCTTTACTTTTCCAACAAGATGGCGCTCAAGAATAGTCAGCTTAAACTGTCTAATTTTCTTGGCTTCTTCATCTGCTTCCACTGTTAAATCCTGCAAATTCCCTACTCCTACTCTACCAAGGAGCTGATCAAAAACCTGAATAAAATAATTGGCTTCATGAATGAATTCTTTTTCTGACGGTGCAAGGGAATCATGGATAAATCGGGCATGATCTCCTAATACTTGCAGCCAAAATCCATGCTCAAATTTTGCAGCCTTTTCGTAGCTAGCAGCCAAACAATCTCCCCCTTATGAACAGTTCATTCATAAAAGCTTATCGGGGAAACTGGGCATTTATGACATGTAAATCATCTAACTCTTTATTTGGACATAAGAAAAAGCCGGAATGAATGTCCAGCTTTTTTAAAAGTGAAAGGCAGAAAGTTGCTCATTCAATATTTCGGCTTTATACCCGTTTGTTTGTAAATAGGTTAGCAGAGATGGCAAATGCTCTGCTGTTGTTCTTCTATCATGGAGTAAAATGACCATTGGTCTATCCTTATGTTTAAAATTTTCGATTTGTTGAATAACTCTTTCAACATATTCACCATTGCGGTATTTCCAATCCTCACTATCTACTGTCCAATCCCATAGATTAAACCCGGCTGCTTCCACGGCTTTCAAATAGGAAGGTTTCATATATGGCGCGGAACCATAAGGAGTTCTAATTAAGGATGTGCCTGTACCTGTCATTTGCATTAAGGTGGCTTGCGCTTTTGTCATTTCGTCAACTACTGTCTTTTCCGACCGATAAATTTTGGCGACATTATGTGAAACTCCATGTAAGGCGGGGATATGACCGTTATTGATAATAGCATGTAATTCCTCTGGATACATTCTCATATTAGGCTCAAGCATAAAAAAAGTAGCCTTCATGTCAAATGTATTCAATGTTTGCAGTATGTCTAATGTATAGGCGGAAGGTCCGTCATCAAATGTTAAATATATGACTTTTTGTTCATTTTGTAGCTTTATTTGGGAGTTTTCTTGTTTTGAAGAAACGCTATCTTTAAGACTAGTTTCTATACTATTAATATCATTCTCTACAGGGGCATGCTTTTCCGGTTTATTTTTCAGTTCTTGCTCATTTAATGTTTGTTCATTATGTTCTTGATCCATTTTTTTCTTTAATATGTAAAAAGCTTGAATTTTATTATTAACGTAACCATTCATCTCCTCTGTATGATCAAAATGCCTCTTTGTAAGTAAGGAATACATAATATTAATCGGCTGTGATAAACTAGAAACAGCCAATGCTTCACTATGATTGTTTGTCTTAACCGTTGTAAAAACTAATGTTAAACAAACAATCAATGAAATTAATAACTTCCCTTTCGAATAGGTTGTTTTTCTTTTCCTTTTACTTCTCATGATGTTCACCTTTCCATCTCTATTCTTTCTGCTAAAAAGTAATAGGTCTTACATAGTAAAAACGATTTTACATTAAGAAAAGTTGTCAATTTTCACTTTTTCTTTACAAAACTATTAAATTTTCGCTACAAATCTTCTTACTTAAAGATTAACCAATCTC
>NZ_JBALNX010000082.1:0-26082 GCF_036962035.1 Bacillus sp. JJ1773 | reverse complement strand
GCTGGACGGACTTTTCATGCGGCAAAGGCTCTCATAAATCAAAAAACAGAAAAGCCACCGTTCATCAAAAACGGTGACCTTCATTATATTATCTAGCTACAAACCGCAAAGCCATTTGCAGCTGCATGTCATTCTCTTCTTTTTTCATTTCGGCAATTACCGCCTGTTCGAGTGCGGAGGCTGTCTTTTTATCGATGGCTCCGGTTGGTTTCAGATCGTGCTGCTGTTGGAAAGCACGTACAGCCGTTTCCGTAGATTCACTGAAATATCCATCGCTTCGACCTGGCCCATAGCCTAAGCCCTCGAGCATTTCCTGTGCGTTTTTCACTTGCTCATTGTTCATATCTTTCTCAAGAGTTTTATTAATTTGGAGCGGATGTGTATAAAAAATCTTCGGCTGCTTTACCTCCAATGTCGGCTTGATCCCTTCATTATGAATCCAATTTCCATCAGGCGTCAGCCATTTATATAAAGTTAATTTAATATTGCTGCCATCCCCCATCGGTACCGGCTGCTGAACAGTCCCTTTGCCAAATGTATTCTCCCCGATGAGCGCATATCCTTCCGCCTCTTTTAGGGCACCCGCCAGAATTTCAGAAGCTGACGCACTGCCTTTATCAATTAGAACGGCGATCGGGTATTCCTTTTTCTCCTTTAAGCTCGAGTAATATCTTTTCTTTTCACCTTCGCGTTTTTCTATTTGGATATAAGGCTTTCCATCTGTGACGAGCTCTTTCAAAATTTTCTCTACCGATATTAATAGCCCACCAGGATTCCCTCGCACATCGATCACTAAGCCTTCCATGCCTTTTTCCTCTAATGACTTAAGGCTTTCTTCAAACTCCGAAGCTGTATCGTTTGAAAAGGATGTTATTTCGATATAACCGATTTTTTTCCCATTTTGCCTTTTCATTTCTGGTAACACCGTAATTTGAGGGATTTCGTCACGCTTCACCTCAACAATAAGCGACTCCTTTAATCCATTGCGCGCAATTTCCAGCTTCACCTTCGTGCCTTTTTTTCCGCGGATTTTGGATGTTGCCTGAAAAAGATCCATCCCCTTTAAGCTTTCTCCATCCACCTTCAATATCTGATCACGAGGCTTTAATCCCGCTTTTTCGGCAGGAGATTCTTTAAAAGGGGAAATAATAATAATCTTTCCATCCTCCATGCCTACTTCTGCACCTATTCCTTCAAAGGAGGATTCAAGAGTCTCATTGAATTTTTTGACCGTTTCCTTGTCCATATAGATAGAATACGGATCTGAAAGGGTCGCAAGCATGCCTTGAATGGCTCCTTCTACTAGCTGCTGCTCTCCAACCTTTTCAACATAGCTATTAAGAATAAGACTATACGCCTGCTCTACCTTTGTTAAATCACCTTTTCCGGTTGCCGATGGGAAACTTCCCTCTTCCATTTCGGAAGATTTATTTTCTAATCGTTCCAGCACGGTACCTTGGCTGAAGACTTTCATACCCGCATATGTACCGCCCGCCCCTGTCAGAAGTGAACCTGTCATCAATAACGCCATCCATTTTCTATTCATCCCATCTTCCTTTCTATTCGCTACACACTAAGGGTGATTAGTTCCGCTTTTGGGAAGGCGAATGCTTTCGCTTTGTATAAAACTTTTTTTCAAAAATATTGACGCCTTTTTGAATAATTGGGAGGCCTTAATAATTCAATATATGACCAAAGTGGACGGGTTATGAGAGTTTTATGAGAGATAGGGTTTATGAGATCTAATTTTTGCGGACTAGAACACGGTTTCAAATCAACGCAAAAAGGAAGAAGCCAGCGGCCCCTTCCTCCGTATATTCCTATACTTTTAAAAACTTTCTAACAGACATCATACTGCCCCAAATTCCAATCAATGCACCCATGAGGAGCAGCAAACCGGAAACTTGGTAGACAAACGGGTTCAAAGCGAGAATCTCGATAAAATTCCCTTTAAGCTTCGGTGCAAGGAAATCATAGAGATAATAGTAGGAGGTCGTAACGAGAACGATTGGCAAAATGGCCCCAATGATACCGAGCCATAAGCCCTCCAAGAAGAATGGCCATCTGATAAAGGCATTGGTGGCCCCTACTAATCTCATAATCTCAATTTCTCTTCTTCTAGCAACAATGGTGATTTTGATCGTATTCGAGATCAGGAACATGGCCGTAAACAATAATCCCACAATAAGAACGATCCCAACGTTACGGCTGGATTTGATGAACGAGAAGAGCTTTTCAATCTTCCCTTGGCCATAATTAACCTTTGCCGCGTATTCCATTTTTTCAATCTTTTTCGCGACCATCATCGTGTCAGCAGGTTTCTTTGTTTTGACAACAAAGACATCATTTAACGGGTTGTCCTGTTCAAACAGCTTGTAGGCTTCCCCTTCTTCTCCGAAGCTTTCAATCAGATTATCAAGCTCCTTATCTTTCGGAGAATAAACAACGGATTTCACCTCTGAAATTTTTTCAATCTTTTCCCCTAATATCTTCTGATCCTGTTCATTGGCAGCAACATCGACATGGACGCGGATTTCAACTTGCTCCTCTAAATCGGTTGCCACTTTATTCAAATTCATCATAATAACGAAGAAAACACCGACCAAAATAAGCGTTACCGTTACAGCACTGGCAGAGGCAAAAGTCATCCAGCCGTTTCTCGCAAGACTCTTCAAGCTCTCTCTTAGGTGACGGCGTAATGTTCTAGCTTTCATAGCCATAATCACCTCTCTGCTGGTCACGAACGATCTTTCCGCCCTCAATGGCGATTACACGGTGCTTAATCGTATTTACGATTTCTTTATTATGTGTTGCCATCACGACAGTCGTACCCCTTGTGTTAATTTCGTCAAAGATGTTCATAATTTCCCATGATGTGTCAGGGTCAAGGTTTCCTGTTGGCTCATCGGCGATTACAACCTTAGGGGAATTGACGATGGAACGTGCAATTGACACACGCTGCTGCTCCCCTCCAGACAATTCAGTTGGCAGCATACGGGCTTTATGCTTTAAATTCACAAGCTCCAGCGTTTCCATAACCTGTTTCTTAATATATTTAGGCTGTTCCTCTGTCACTTCAAGCGCAAAAGCGACATTCTCATAAACGGATAAAGTTGGCAGCAGTTTAAAGTCCTGGAATACAACTCCAATATTACGGCGAAGGAGAGGGACCTTATTCGCTTTTAACTTCCCAAGGTTTACGCCATTTATTGTAATCGTTCCGCTCGTAGGCTTCTCTTCTCTATACATCATTTTGATAAAAGTTGATTTCCCTGCACCGCTTGGACCTACGACATACACAAACTCTCCCGGCTTAATATGTACATCAATCCCATTTGCAGCAACTACACCATTTGGGTACTTTTTATATACATCTTGCATTTCTATCATTTACATCACCTAATATTTCTTAAAGTTTCGATTGAGTGGCCGCTCACTTTATTAGGGCCTCAGTCAAACAATATTCGTTAAAATTCGACAGCAAAAAAACGTAAACAAGACACCTCAGCTATTTATACTTTTCCATTATAACATCATAGGTTGTCTAATTACCTTGAAAAATTATTACATTTTCTTTTCACGGTGAAATAAGTGGATTTAGAGGGAAATAAAAAATCGCAAGCACCTTCGGACAATCAAAGTACAATTGTTCCTGCAATGAATAATCGCAGAAGCTTTCCTTGTGTTCACCCCCGACAAGCACAAAATGAGCCTCATGGAAAGACTCCTTTTGACTTTTGTGATAAATGAATAGGTCTTGCTTTGCCCTTTGGAGATTATTTTTGATTTTTGGAGTAATTGAACAGGCTGGGCTTTGCCCAAAGGAAGGAACCAAGACACCCAAGAGATTTAGGCGAAGGATAGACACTCGAAGATTATGAATTTGAATTTATTTAAAGCACATATTAATGTGCTTTTTTACATTAGGACAATAATGCGCAACAACACGAACGCCAAATGAAAAGTAAGTATTATGTCTAATATTGTCGATAAGCCTTCAATTTTCTTACTTGAATCCGATACTAGAAGCAAAAGGAAAAGGTAAGGGAATGATGATATGCAAATTCAAGAACTAATATCTAAAATTAATATCAGTGTGGAAGAACTGGATTTAGTTACTGTAAGAAAGTATATTGAAGAGAATATCGACTTATTAAATGGAAATAAAAACCTTTTAAAAAGTAATGCAAGGACTTTACTAGATTTTTTCACAAACAGTTCAATTACAAAGTCTCTTAGCAGACAGGACATGGCAACAATACATTCAATTAATACTTATGCAACTAGGTTTGATTTAAGGGGATTAAAATTATTTATAAAGGATAAAGCGGAACTGCTATTAAGAAATGACGTAGTCCAATATTTAAATTCTGATGCCAAGATACTTTTAGAGGGAATGGGCGCTATTGAAAAGAAAGGCCAACAGTGAAATATGGCGACAGTTTAAGATAAAGATAATCAACTTTGCCCTTAAGAGATTATTTTTTTTAAACTCTACTTTTCAGAAGTAGCTTACTTTAAACTCAAGAAAAGTAATGCTTTCTTATAAAAAAAACGCTCTGTCTTTAAAAACAGAGCGTTTTTCTCGTTTTATTTACTTTTTAGCAGCTAACCAATCTGCAACTTGTGTTGCTTCATCGCCTTTAAGAAGACCTGCTGGCATTGCACCTTGTCCATTCGCAATGATATTTTCAATATCTTCTTTGGATAGGCTAGCCCCAACATTAGAAAGTTTTGGACCAACAGTACCTTCAAGGTTGGCACCATGGCAGCTTGAGCATTTTTGATCATACAGCTTTTGAGCATCTCCATCTCCAGCTGTTGTTGTTTCACCGCCGTTTGTGGTGCCTGTTGTACCTGTATCCTCTTTTTCAGTAGCATTGTCGCCACCGCCGCCACAAGCAGCAAGAACTAGGGATGTACCCATTAATAATGCAAGAAGCTTCTTTTTCACCATTATATCCCCCTCTGGTAAAATTACATACTACAGCTATATTATACCAATATCTTATACCCTTTTGAAACCCTCCCCAAGGACCTCAGAGGCATCCGAAACCACGACAAACGCAGCAGGATCAATGGTTTTGACCAATTGTTTCAACTTTGTGAATTCTGTCTGATCGACGACACACATTAGAATCGGGCGTTCATTTTCGGTATAACCGCCATATGCTGTTAGTTTTGTCACACCCCTGTCTATTTTATTCAGAATTCCTTCACGAACTTCATTTTCTTTTTCCGTAATAATCAACGTCATCTTTGAATGTTTCATTCCAATTTGAACAATATCAATTGTCTTACTCGTCACATAGAGAGCCAGCAATGCGTAAAGCCCTCTCTCAATATCAAACACAATCGCAGCAGTCAGTACAATTAAGCCGTCAATAATCGCAACACATGTCCCAAGTGTCAGGCCCGTGTATTTATTAATAATCTGTGCAGCCAAATCGGTTCCGCCAGTTGATGCTTTCCCTCTAAAAACGATCCCCAGCCCAAGTCCCACTCCGATCCCGCCGAATAGGGAGGCTAATAACGGGTCATTTGTCCATGGCTCAAACCCCTTTGTCAAAAAAACGACAAACGGCAGAAAAACGGTACCTGCCAGCGTTTTCACCCCAAACTGCTTCCCGAGAAACACAATTCCGGCAATAAAGAGCGGTATATTAAAAGCCCATTGCACATACGCCGGCTCCCAGCCCACAACCGCGGCCAAAATCGTACTAATCCCGCTTACCCCGCCAGATGCCACTTGATTCGGCAGCAGAAACACATTGAACGTAATCGCTATGATTGCAGCACCGATGAGTATGGATAGATATTCCTGCATGGTTTCCCATATTATGTTCTGTGAAAAATCGCGTCTTGCTTTTCTCATAGGAAAACTCCTTTTAAGTAAAAATCAGATATTGCAGCTAATGCCGTCAGTGAGTATAGCATGAGGTTATGTATGTGTAAATGCCATCAGACTGCTGTTTTAACGCGGTAAAATGACCTAGGAATTTTTCCTATATAGTAGGTTGCGGAGTATTGGCTAAAACTATGAATGAGTAAAAGGCTAAAGGCTTTTTCAGCCTGATTCTGTGGTATAATCACGAAAAGGAGGTGAACAAAGATGGAGAAAATTCTTTATGAAATTCTAGATCAGCTGAAAGATCATTCTAAGAGATTTGATAAAATTGATCAAAGATTCGATGCGGTTGATGAAAAGTTTGATGCCGTTGATCAAAAGTTTGTATCGATTGACCAAAGGTTTGAGGCGATGGATCGCAGGTTTGACGCGATGGATCAAAGATTTGATGTTATGGATCAAAGATTCAACGCCGTTGACCAGAGACTTGATGCTATGGACCAAAGATTCGATGCCGTTGATGAAAGATTGGATACAATTGATCATAGACTTTATAAGCTTGAGGAGACAGTTCAGAATAATGCTACAGAGTTTAGAAGCCATTTCAAGCATATCCATTCAAAATTAGATCAACATGATGAACACTTTCGAATTATTTCTGAAAATTTAAAGGTCACTTCTGTTGATACAAAACTTCACACAAAGAAAAACAGTACGCACTAAAGAAATCGAAGGAAGAGAATCCACTTCAAGTAATTGCCTCCCAATCATCAAAGGCAAACGCCAAAATTCCCAATAAAACAAAAAAGCCTTTGCTGATTGTAAGATCGAGCAAAGGCTTTTATCTATTAACTTAATTTTGACCTGAGGAAAGCATCAATAAATGAATCCAGTTCTCCGTCCATGACGGCCTGCACATTCCCAGATTCTGTGTTTGTCCGATGATCCTTTACCATTGAGTATGGATGAAATACGTAAGAACGAATTTGGCTTCCCCAGCCGATTTCTTTTTGCTCCCCGCGAATATCGGCCATTTGCTGTTCCTGCTCTTCGATTTTCTTCTGATAGAGCTTGGCTTTAAGCATCTTCATGGCATGTTCACGGTTTTTAATTTGGGAACGCTCCGTTTGACACGTCACAACCACTCCTGTTGGAATATGCGTGATCCTTACTGCAGAGTCCGTTGTATTAACGTGCTGCCCGCCGGCACCACTTGAACGGTAAGTGTCAATCTTTAAATCCTCTGTCCGAATGTCGATATCAATCTCATCATTAAATTCCGGCATAACTTCACATGAAACAAAGGAGGTATGACGACGGCCTGAGGAATCAAATGGAGAAATTCGGACTAAACGGTGCACCCCTTTTTCCGCCTTTAAATAGCCGTATGCATTGTGGCCTTTAATACTCAAGGTTACACTTTTGATCCCAGCCTCGTCTCCCGGAAGGTAGTCGAGTGTCTCAACTTTAAAGCCTTTCTTTTCAGCCCATCTCGTATACATGCGCAGCAACATGGAGCCCCAATCCTGTGATTCCGTTCCGCCCGCACCTGGATGCAGCTCAAGAATGACATTATTTTTATCATATGGCTCGCTAAGAAGAAGCTGCAGCTCAAACTCGTTGAAGCGTTTGGACATTTCCTTTAACTCTGCCTCAAGCTCTTGCCGAAGCTCCTGGTCATCCTCTTCCTTAACAAGCTCATAGGTTAACTCCAAATTATCATACGTTTCGTTCAAATCATACAACTCATGCACTTGATCCTTCAATCCATTAAGCTCTCCAATTACTACTTGTGCTTGCTGCTGATCATCCCAGAAACCAGGCTGAAGCATCGTATCATCAAGCTCCGCAATTCGTGCCTCTTTGTTTTCTAAGTCAAAGAGACCCCCTAAAGTCCGCCAATCGCTTAGCTGCTTTTTCTAACTCATGTCGAATATCTGCTAATTCCAATTTCGTCACCTCATATAATGAATTGTTATTTTTACTCAGGAATATTATCAAACATATGGCTAAATCAACAACAATCACTAATTTAGCCTTATTTAAAAAAACATGATATTTATTATACTGTTTCCTATTAAAAATTTCACATCTAATTTATAGAAATTTGCCCTTTTAGGCTAAAAAAACCGCAAGAAGGCCGGCAAAGCTGTTCTGAACGGCTCGCCGGCCCTTATTAGTTCTTCTGTGAGCAGTTATGCATTAACCCCACAGCAGTTTTTATATTTTTTGCCGCTTCCGCAAATACATGGATCATTTCGGCCCACACTGATTTGCTTGACCACTGGCTTTTTCTTCACCTTTTCGCCATCTTCTTTAGGGTTTACAGCCTGACCCTTTGCTACCTCTTGACGCTCAAGGTTATTGCGAATTTCAGCCTTCATGATATATTTCGCTACATCCTCTTCAATCGCCGCGATCATGTGCTCAAACATCGCGAAGCCTTCATGCTGGTATTCTCTTAATGGATCAATTTGACCGTACGCACGAAGGTGAATTCCTTGGCGAAGCTGATCCATCGCATCAATATGATCAATCCATTTCGAATCTACTGCTCGGAGAACGATAACCTTTTCAAATTCACGCATTTGTTCAGGCTGAAGAATGTCTTCTTTTTCATCGTAGCGTTCTTTTACTTTTGCAAAAATCGCATCAACGATTTCATCAGATTCCTTGCCGCGAAGGTCATTAACCGTGATATCTCCTTCATGCAGAAGATTTCCATTCACATAATCGACCAGACCTTGGTAGTTCCACTCTTCATCATCGCCAGTATTAGGAGCAAATGCTTCCACATTACGCTCTAGGGAAGTCATAATCATTTTCTCAACGATCTCACGAAGATTTTCTGATTCCAACACTTCATTACGCTGTGTATAAAGAATTTCACGCTGCTGACGAAGAACATCATCATAGGAAAGAAGCTGCTTACGAGCGTCAAAGTTATTTCCTTCCACTCGCTTCTGCGCAGATTCAACCGCTTTAGAAACCATTTTACTTTGAATCGGCTGAGAATCGTCCATACCAAGGCGCTCCATCATCGACTTCATATTGTCAGAACCGAAGCGGCGCATTAGCTCATCTTCCATTGAAAGGTAAAATTGCGTAACCCCTGGATCTCCTTGACGGCCTGAACGTCCACGAAGCTGATTATCAATCCGGCGGCTTTCATGACGTTCCGTTCCGATTACAGCTAATCCGCCCAATTCCTTAACGCCTTCACCCAGCTTGATATCCGTACCACGTCCTGCCATGTTTGTCGCAATCGTAACAGAACCCTGTTCACCGGCATTGGCAATAATTTCAGCCTCACGTCCATGGTTTTTCGCATTTAATACATTATGGCGAATGCCTTTTTTCGTTAAATATTTTGAAATGACTTCAGATGTTTCAATCGCAACTGTACCGACAAGAATAGGCTGTCCTTTTTTGTAGCGCTCAGCGATATCCTCCACAACCGCACGGAATTTTCCATCGATCGATGAATAAATAAGATCGGCACGATCATCACGGGCAATCGGACGGTTCGTTGGAATCACGACAACATTCATATTGTAAATATTGCGGAATTCCTCTTCCTCTGTCTTCGCTGTACCCGTCATCCCCGCAAGCTTTTCATACATCCGGAAATAGTTCTGGAATGTAATCGTCGCAAGCGTCATGCTTTCATTTTGAATTTCCAGACCTTCTTTTGCCTCGATAGCCTGGTGAAGCCCGTCACTATAGCGGCGCCCCTTCATTAAACGGCCGGTAAATTGGTCAACAATGACAATTTCGCCTTCTTGAACGACATAATCCACATCAAGATGCATGCTTGAATGAGCTTTTAATGCCTGCGTTATATGATGATTTAGGGTTACATGACTAATATCAAACAGGTTTTCAATGCCAAAAGCACGCTCAGCCTTCGTCATCCCTTCTTCTGTCAGCTGAACTCCTTTTGTTTTTTCATCAAACGTATAATCCTCGTCTTTTTTGAGCGTACGTACGAAAGCGTTCGCCTGAATATAGAGGGCTGCTGACTTTTGAGCAGTACCCGAAATAATTAACGGCGTACGGGCTTCATCAATTAAAATCGAGTCAACCTCGTCAATGACCGCATAATAAAGCGGGCGCTGAACCTTTTGCTCTTTGTAAAGAACCATGTTGTCACGAAGATAATCGAAGCCGAGCTCGTTATTTGTGCTATACGTAATATCCGCAGCGTACGCAGCCTGCTTCTCTTCCTTTGTCAGGCCATTTAAATTCAACCCGACAGTGAGCCCAAGAAATTCATACAGTTGGCCCATTTCGTTCGCATCACGGCTCGCCAAATATTCGTTCACCGTTACAACATGAACCCCTTTGCCTGATAGGGCATTTAAATACACGGGCATCGTAGCGGTTAAGGTTTTCCCTTCCCCTGTCTTCATCTCGGAAATATTTCCATCATGCAGGGACGATCCCCCCATGATTTGAACAGGATACGGATATAAACCAAGAACACGGCGAGAGCCTTCTCTCACAACCGCAAAAGCTTCTACTAGCAAATCATCCAATGACTCGCCTTTTTGATAGCGTGCTTTAAATTCTTCTGTTTTCCCGCGGAGCTCATCATCTGAAAGCTTTTCCATATCTGCCGCATAAGTCTCTACTTGATCAGCTATTTTGGTTAGGCGTTTTAATTCGCGTTTATTTTGATCGAATACTTTATTTAAAATTCCAAGCATTAAAAACGCTCCTTTATATTGGATATGGGAGGAAATGTGAAAGCCTTATTTTTCAATCTGCTTAAATCTCAGCTTAGCTTAAAAAAGATTCGCTGCTAACCGGCTGAATCCTCCCATGAAATCTCATATTTACACCTATTAATATTAACACTTTCACTAGGGAGTGACAACTTATGGGGATTAGGAGGGGTAAGAAGGGAATTTAGGCAGAAAACTTTTTATAGTTTGCTCTTACCATATTTTTAGATGGCTTCGAAGTTTATTGTCTGTATTTTATTATATGGATTGGAATTCTTTTGTTAAATGAACTGAAATTTGTATATATTTTTATTGGTAAAATTGCGAAGTTTTGATATATCCGCTACTTTCAGGATATATCCGCGAGATTTTCAATATATCCGCCACTTTCATCGAGATATCCGCGAGATTTCAATTATATCCGCCACTACTAATCCGGACAGAAAAAAAAAGCGGCATGGCCGCCCGCTATTTTTCTTGCTTCCTCATATACGTCAAAACATCCAAATCAATTTTTCCCTGTGCCTGCTCACGGGCTTCGAAGTTTTCGGTATGAATATAAGTGGTTAAGGCTTTAAAAAGCAGTTCATCATCATGTTCGGCATCCAAATATTGGAGGCGAACCAATTCTTGTGCGACAGACCCCATCACTTCTCCCTCAACCTCAACAATATTTTCTGCCCTAGCTGGAGCGAAATAAAGCTGCTGAAGCTGATAAATGCGGATAAGGTCCTTAATCGGTTCCGGATGTTCATCAACCCGAAGATCAACATAACGATCATTAAATCCGCCATAGCCGCCTTTATCTTTTACAACAAGGAGTGCCGCAGATTGCTGGCCCCGGCTATCCCCGCCTGCTGATTGCCCCGCATCAAGTGCCGCCAGCAATCGTTCTGCCAATGTTCCTTCCACGTTCTGAAAGGTTTCCGCCATCGCATGTACCGTTTTTTCGTCTACCAAAATATTTCCCTGCGCCGCAAAATGAGGGCCTGTGATTCCCCCAGCCCAGTCATAACAGCCTTTTCCCGTAAAGGTAGCCGCGTTACCGAACGCATCAATGATTCCAACCTGGCGCAACCCTTTTTGCGGATCCTCCTCCGTAATGATGTCCATTACCTCTTGTGCTGTTTTCCCTTGAGCAAATAGTTCAAGTGCCTTCGGGCCATAAGAAGTATTCGCATAGGATTGGGTGGCTACCGCACCAACCCCGGCTTTGGCAAACGGCACAACAGCCCCCACACCAAGAAACTTAGACTGAACCGCAATTCCCCATTCTTTCTCCTTTGGATCATAACCAACAATTGAAAACGTCATAGTAGCTCCTCCTCTTTTTAAAAATAGGCTTTGTTAATGAATTTTGTTGGCAATCAAACCGCCATACCTGCTCTCTCTTGTTTTCGTCCCAAATAAAACCCGTCCGCATTCATGCATAGGCTAGTAATCAACAATAATCGCTAATATAGCCTAAAAATAATCCGGTTTACCAAACCGCAATCGCCCCGTCCGTTCGGGACTCAGTTCCTCCCATAAGCACACCTGTCTCCAAATCGCGCCAAATGATTTGCCCGCGGCCAAATCCGCCAGAATCCACAGTCATTTCTATTTGATGCCCTTTTCTCATCAAGGCTTGTGCGAGCGAGGCCGGAAAATGCGGCTCAACCAGCACCTTTTTTTCAGACACCCACTGCCACCTTGGTGCATCAAGGGACGCCTGCGGATTAAGGTGAAAATCAACCGTGTTCATGACTACCTGCATATGCCCCTGAGGCTGCATAAAACCGCCCATGACACCAAAAGGACCAACAGCTTGATTCCCTTTTGTTAGAAACCCCGGAATAATCGTATGATATGTCTTTTTCCCAGGCTTTAAGGCATTAGGCTGACCCGGATCGAGCGAGAAATCATATCCCCGATTTTGCAGAGCAATGCCTGTCCCCGGAACGACCAAACCAGATCCAAAACCCATATAGTTGCTCTGAATAAACGAAACCATATTGCCCTCATCATCGGCAGTAGCTAGGTAAACCGTCCCCCCGCTCGCTGGCTGATAGGTCTCTGGCATAATCGCCTGCTCGCCGATTTCTGCTCTCCTCCGCGCCCCGTACTCCGCTGAAAGCAGCTCACTCAGTTGAATCCTCATCTCTTTCGGATCGGTAATATAGGCTTTTCCATCTGTAAAAGCAAGCTTCATCGCTTCAATTTGTTTATGTATCGTATCCACTGAGTCTCGGTGACTAAAAGAGTAGCCACTTACAATATTTAAACCTAATAGCGCAATCAGTCCCTGGGTGCTAGGCGGGATTTCCCACACATCATACCCGCGGTAATTGACCTTTATGGGCGTAACCCATTCAGCTTTATACTTGGCTAAATCCTCTTTAGAAAGAAAAGCATTGTATTTTTTCGCAAAGGCATCAATTTTATCAGCCAATTCCCCTCTGTAAAAACTTTCTCCATATGTGTCGCCAATGGAACGTAATGTTGTTGCATGATCTTCAGAGCGCCACAGCTCTCCGATTTTTGGAGCTCGTCCACCCGGTGCAAAGGTTTCGAACCAATGCTGAAATTCCTCCCCCTTCAACACCTGCTTAAATCTCTCATAGGCATACCCCCAATACTTTCCTAAGACAGGGGTCAAAGGATAACCGCTTTCCGCATAGTCAATCGCTGGCTGCAGAACTTTCCGGAAAGAAAGCCGGCCAAATCGTTTCGATAATTCAGCCCATCCGGAAGGGGCACCCGGCACCGTAACCGGCATCCACCCATGGACAGGGATTTTTTCATATCCTCTTGCTTCCATTGCTTCAATCGAGATGCTGTGAGGTGCCAGACCACTGGCATCCAACCCATACAGGCTGCCATTTGTCCAAACAAGCGCAAACGCATCTCCCCCAATGCCATTCGAGGTCGGTTCCAAAACTGTCAATGCGGCGGCTGTGGCAACGGCGGCATCGATCGCATTCCCGCCTTTTTTGAGCATATCCAGACCCGCCTGAGCAGCAAGCGGCTGAGAAGTCGCCACCATGCCTCGCTTCGCCATCACCGTCATTCTTTGTGACGGATAGGGATGATATAGAAAATCCACATTCATCGGCAACACCCTTTTAGTCATATTATTCTAATTATACCAAATTATTAGAATATATGATTTTTTACTAGATTATTTTTTAAAAAAGGTCACCAAAAAACCCCGCACAGCGGCGGGGTTCTCATTCTTATCATTATTGCGCTTCAATCAATCCATAACGGCCGTCTTTACGCTTATATACAACATTGGTTAGACTTGTCTCAGCATTTGTAAACACATAGAAACTGTGACCAAGCATATTCATTTGAAGGATCGCTTCCTCGCTATCCATTGGTTTCAAATCGAAGCTCTTTTGGCGAACCACTTCCAGATCTTGCTCCTCATCTACTGGCGTTCTTTCAGAATCGTCCAGCGTCACGAACATTGCTGGAGCATGGCCCTTTTCACGGAACTTGCGGTTAACCTTTGTCTTATGCTTACGAATTTGACGCTCAAGCTTATCAGTGATTAAATCAATCGCTGCATACATATCATCATGAACTTCCTCCGCACGAAGCACTAGATTCGGCATCGGAATCGTAACTTCCACTTTAGACTTTTTATCTTGATACGTTTTCAAATTTACATGTACAGTTGATTCAGGAGTTTCAGTAAAATACCTTTCTAACTTAGCAATTTTCTTCTCGACATACTCTCGAATTGCTGGAGTTACCTCAATGTTTTCACCACGAATGTTAAAATTCATAAGTGAGCCCCTCCTTTTCATTTACAAATGCTTACGCTTCTTAGGGTCGCCATTTTAGTGAAATAGCCCCTTTCAAAAAGCGCTAAGTCTTATTAATAAGACTATATGTTTACATTTCTATTTTACCCCATAAAACTCCTGCTAGTACAGGAAAAAACTTTGTGGAATTTGTCGGTTGTGTGAAGGAGTGGGGTGATTTTTAAAAACCAGCTGCTCCTGGGCTTTAATGTCAATTGATTTAAGAATTTTAATTAACAAAACATAGTTACTCCAGCAAGCTGAGCCACACAATATTGAAATAACTTGATTTTGTGATTCATTTTCTGGATACCTTGTGAAATAAAATATTTCATTTGGTGACCAGCACCACAGTCAAAGTGGACCGATTCAAGCGTATTTATTCGAAATCTGCTTAATACCTTTTAATAATTCTTCACAATCATATTCATTCACACAATCTTCCCAGTAACCAAATTTCAATATGGCATCAATGTTCATCGCTGGATTGACAATTTGACTATGCAAATCTAGAATTTGCCCGCGTCCACTTCCTAATTGAAGTAGCAATGTTTTTTCATCTTGCTGAGCAACTACTTTTCTCGATATTCGAACATTCCAATCAAGATTTGAAGTTTCTAGCAGAAAATCCTCCACTCGATCTAATTGTTCACAAAACCACCTATGCATCCATTGCGAAGGATTACTTTGGTTCATGACGTCTTCTAGAGGAACCGTATTCCGAGCTTTGAGCCCATAATCTGTTTCAATGACACGATCAAATGTCGCTTCTCTCTCAACAATATGCTGCTGATACTCTTCATACTTACTATTATTTCTGTTACCCCAAAGCTGTACAAATAAACCAGGCCCACCATTCTCCTCAAACGTAAATCCTGCCATTATCTCACTATTTCCCGTGCCAAAGGCTTTTTTACGATAAAGGATAAATCGATTAAAATCGGCAATTTCCTTTACTCCCTGATTTCCAGGTTTTACAGTGGCATCACCAAAGCGCTTGTGAAACTCAAGACTAACCGGCTCCATCAATTCACCAAGCTTTTGAAGCGTTTGTTGCATATGTGTCATTACTAGCAAATCTGTATGATTTAATTGTCCATCCTTCACTAATTTCGTCCTTTCTAAAAATAGTAAAAATGCATGAACTAGGGAATCCTCATTATAAGACAAGAGATATTGATAAATATCCTTCCATCTCAAAGTCTTGAAATCTATGTAAAATTGTTGGTTAACATCTTCTATATTTTTCGTACAATAACGCAAGTATATTTCGGAGTATTTACCTTGATCCTTCAATTGACTAAGTACCTTTTCATACCGTTTTAATTGACCAGTATGCTCGGTGGTATCTACCTTATTTTCTAAAAAACAAATACGGCTTTCAGAATAAAACACCATATCCACACGGCAGTTGATCTCATCAGCAAGGGGATAAAAATTTTGTGTGACGACCTGGAAATTAACACCCGGAATATGTAAAACATTGTTTACAAATCCATCGATGATAGCTTGATTACTACCCACTACACCTGCAAAAACCTCAGTTGTAAAATCCTCAAGCGGAACGTTAGTATGGATTTCACTTCTTTCATAAAGACTTAAAAGCTGTTCAAAAATCGACTTCATTTCTCTTTCCATCTTTATTCATCCCCTAATTCAGCCCGCTGCGCTCGTAATATCCACATTGCTCCGTACAAACCCATGCCGGGAAAGCATCCAAAATCATATTGCCACTTTTGTCAAACAACACTTCTTCAATGGCATCTTCATATAAAAGAGAATTACATTTAGGGCAAAGCTTTTTGTTTTTCAATTCAACAGCTCCTCAATCCTCTTTTCATAACTTATATTTTTTCCACAAATACATCATATTCAACATAAAATTAGCAATCATATAGTCTAGCATTTTTTATTTGGCTTCATTCGTTAGTAAAAAACTAGCCCATCAAATCAGCTAGGCTAGTTCAGTTCCTTATTTCCAAAATATTAAGTGTAAATATTAATTAACAATCCCTTAATCTCGCCAACCTTATTTAATACGTCTAGTGAACTGGATTCTTTTTCAAGGACAGTATTAGTTAAATCTATAAGCTTTTTATCCACTTCTTTAACCAATCTGTGAGTTCGAGTCGACCCACGCTGGTTAAAGCCAAAATTCTCTTGAAGTTCCAGTCCGTGATCAACGGCATACTTCATAAAATCCTTCACCATTTTTTTATATTGACGAAGGCTTTCAACCGTTCGAAGCTCCGTTAGCTTTTCGCCCTGCTGTTCAATATCCTTTATCTTAGATTGCAGGATTTCTAATGTCTGTTCATTTTGATTCTTATTCATAACGGATTGAAATGAAATAGAATCCTTCGCTATATTTCCTTTAGAGCCTAATCTACTTAGTATTTCATTTTTCCTCACTCTATTTACTTCCATCGTTTCACACCTTTATTAACGGTTATTCTTTTTCCAGTTCTTTCATTAACCCTAATATTTCCGATATAAGTGCATATAATTGCGGAGGAACGGAATCTCCCAAGTCGACTTCTATCAAATGCTTAAGTAAGGTAGAATTCTCTTGGAGAGGAATATTGTTATTTTGAGCTGATTCAATTAATTTTTGTGCAAATTTTTCAGATTGTTTGGCTTGGTCAGCTGGCGAAAGCCTTTGTTCATCTTCATAATACATATGGGCATAAGATTTTCGGATAACTGGCTTTTGAGGATTCATATTTTAAAATCATATCCTCTCTCTGTAGAAGTTTGTTCTTCCGATGCTGTTTTAGCCTCCATTGGCGTTTGATTGGTTTCCTGTCCATCAAATGGTTTAATTTGGACAGACCCCACCTTGTATCCTATTTCATTTAACCGCTGAAGGGAAGCTTCAGAAAATTGCCCCGCTTTTTCTGCCAGCCCCTCACGATTTGTTTTCAAGGTTATAGAAAGATTGCGATTATTGGCATGGACGAGTATGCCGATATTCCCGAGTTTTTGCGTCTCCAGCACAAAATACAAGCTGCAGTTTTCCCAATCAATTCCTTCCCCCTTTTTCTGAGAATTCACGAAAACCTTCACATTTTCTACCTTATTATGAAGGAGCAGAGGAAGCTGCATGAATAAATTTTGCACACCCGTTGAATCCGGCTTATTTAACAATTGCTGGCCCGTTAAGTTGTTTAAGGCCTGTTCTAATGGCTGAACCGTTCTCGGCTGCCCATCCTCAGCTTGAATCAGCTTCATTAAAGCCGATTTAAGGTTCGGCTCCGTCTCACCCTTTGAAGTACCGGTAACTAAATGGGCCGCTTGGTTTTCATGGATAAGCCCCAAACGCTTAACCACTTCAAAAACCTGCCTAGCTGAGCTTTCTTGCCCCGAAATGGGTTTAATTGCTTGCTGAAGCTCCTTTAATATTTGCTTCGTTGGCTCTTCTTTCTGCAATAAACTTTGCTCAGAAACAAAATGCATCACCTTGGAAATCGATGGCTTGAAACTGATATTATTCAGCAAAACCTTTACCTCTTTCACGATCTCATTAGCTTCTAAATAACTGCCTTTTGCTAACATGTCTCTAGCTTTTGCTAATTGCGAGCTTGCGGATAATAACTCCTTCTCCGTACCCATATCTGTGTAGAGCATATAATTGCCCTTTAAAATGGCATTGTCTAATTTATTGATGGTTGATTCTAGCAACTGTTTAACTTGTGCTGCAGGAATTGGTTTATTTTCATTTAAAAATTGGTTTAGATGGTCCAAATATTTCACAGCTTCGCGCTTCATTGAATTGAAGTCAATTGTCATTTGCGAAAGTTTTTTCGTGATTTCTGTTACTAGAATGTTTTTGGAATCCAAGTTTAATGGTTGAACAGCATCATCTGGAATTGGTTGATCTTGGGTTGAACTTTCCGAAAGGTGGGCAGGTTCTTCCGTTCTTTTAGCATATTCATCAGCAGTCAGTTCTGGTTTCGCGTTCGTTACATTGGGTGCCGACCCTTCACTCTCTTCGACCTGAACTTCTAATTGGACTTCTAAAGCCTGTAATATTTGTTTTTCCAGTTTAGGTGTAATCGTATCAGTTTGATCGGTTTCTGCTTCTGCTGTGCCTTGTAGAAAATCAAATAACACACTTGAAGCTGGTTCCCCGTGTAAAGCATCATAAATAGCTGAAAGATGGGTAGACGTTATTTCTAACTTTCTTTGAGCCAACGCCTGAATCACAGTAAAATTATCTTTATAACTGCCAGTTCCTTTTTCAATAAACTGTTGAAGATTTGAAATATCATCCTTCGTTAATTGATAGCCCTTTTTAGTTAAATATTGAATAGCATCCCTTAATTCAGAGTGAGCCGCTGGATCTAAGCCCATTTTTACCATTTCATTGATTGAACTTTGACTAATAGGTACAGTAACAGCTTTAACAATAGCTTGTCCCTTATTATCAAAACCAACAACACTTACATTTAAACGATCATTCGCTGGAATATTCCCCTCAAACTTCACCGTCAATTCTTGCCCCTTTATGATGACGGTTGCTTGGTTATGATCTAGTCTATCTTTAATAACGGCCTGCACGACTTCTCCGGCACGAAGAGGAGAAGACCCTTCATTGAGTTGTAGAGGCGTTCCGTTAAATAAGTTGTTTACTTGCATAGAAAAATCACTCCGGACAAAATGGTCTATTTCTTTTATCGGTTGAAAGGAGGGAAATTGAAGAAGAGAAATAAATGTCGTAACTGGATGCTAATTTATATTCAACTTATTTATACATCAGTAAAAATTGTAATTATTTATTCAAAGTTAATTGATATATCTTACAGAAACGGTAATAGAAAAAACCTGCTTTTTGGAAAGCAGGTTTTAATAGTTTTTATAAAACTTTACAAGTCCCTCTTATCAATAAATGGGGATTGACATTATTTTCTTTTGTCAATATAACTCCCATCAAAAGATGAAGAAGCATAAGGATCATTATATCCCTTGAAAGCAGACTTCCCTTTCTTTGTCTGTAAGATATTATGCTGAATAGATGTCTTAATCTTCTCCATTTGTTTTATTATTTCTTCGCTTAGGACATGAATCTCTTTTAATTTTTGCTTATCATCACTTGTTAATAAATCTTGATTGATACTATCTAATATCTTACCACGCAAATCAATGTATGCAGTTAATTCATTAATTTTCTTACTTCTGTCCTCATGTTGCCCGTTTAAAACTGAATGCCTTAGCTCATTGGTAATAGCAAACAGATTGTCAATGCTATCCATCAAACAAGCCCGCTTGTACTATATTGTTTCTTCCGATTGATGATTATTACTTCCTTCCAAGCATCGCGGAATTCCGTAACTAACCCTTCTACTTCACTAATGGTATCTAAATCATTCTTTATATTAGCTTCTATTAATCTGCGATTCATATAGTCATATAACCTTCTCATATCCTTTGAGATAGGGTAATCAAAATTAAGAGTAACAATTAACTCTGAAATAATATTTTGTGCTTTTGAAAGATTGGTATGCTTGGCTTCAATATTGTTATCTTGAACTGCCTTTTTCGCTAGGTTCAAGAATTTTAAGCAACCATTATAAAGCATTAGTGTCAATTCACCAGGAGAAGCAGTTAAAACAGCGTTCTGTTGATAAGTCTCGAATTGTTTTTGCATGTTTAAAATATCCTCCTAAAAAGTAATCATCTTATATTAACCTATCATTCCAAATATGGAACTACTCTGTGCATTCATCTTATTAATCGCTTGCTCCATAGCCGTAAATTGCTTCCAATAGCGATTTTCGATCGTCTTCAGCTTATCTTCCCAAGTTTTCATTTGAACGGAAACATCTTTTATCGAGCTGCCAAGCGTGCTAATATCAAGATTTGCCGCGGTGTTTGGGCGGCCTGCCTTTTTGTTTAAGCCATCTATTGATTTACCTACTTCGTTATAAACTCTAGAGGCAATTCCATCATTGCTTGTAAATAGCCTTTCTACTTCATCCGGCTTGTTGGCGATCGCTTCTTTTAATTTATCTTCGTCAATTTCTAACTTCCCATCCAAGGACATGAAAGCTGATTTAATACCAATTTCAGAAAGCATCTTCAACTGGCCATTCGGTATTTCTGAAACAGTATTATACATCTTTCCTCTAAGATTGGTTAAAGATTCTCTAATAATCTGATCATTGTATAGTAAACCTTGTTTTGCCTTCTCATCCCACTTCTCAGCTTCTTTCTCAGACAAACTTTCTCTTTCCTCATCTGTTAATGGCTGATAATCACGATTACGAGGCGTTTTCACTTTCGAATTTAGGCTGTCAATTAATGAATTATAGCTATCTACAAAATCTTTAATGCTGTTAAAAATTGAGTCTGTATCAGATGCGACTGTAATGGTTATTGGATTAGCTGGATCAGATTTTAATAGTGTTAACTCCATTCCATAAATACTGACTTTATTGGAAGTAAGATTGTCTATAGTTTTATTGTCTATAGTAATGGATCCATTTTTCCCAGTAACATTGACACCTGAAGTATTACTACTAGATAACTCGGTTTTTCCTCCACTGCCAATTAATGCCGCTATGTTTACTGCATTTGGAGTACCATCTGACTTATCCGAAATCACGATTTTTTGAGATTGTCCCATTTCCTTTGTTGAAATAACAAAACTGGAAGATGTATCGTCAAATGAAGCACGTAAGCCGGTAGTTGAACTGATTTTACTCGCAAGCGTTGCAAATGTATCCTCTTCTGTAATCTCAATCGTATTTTTTCCATTTACGGTTTCAATTTCAATTGTTGATGTTTGGCCAGATGTTAGGACTTTATCTCCTGACTTTACTGCAATTTCCTGTTCATTTAGAATAGCGTTGTCAGTTACAACTCTTGCGGCTTCTGCCAGATTATTAATCTTAACATTATAAGAACCTGGTATTGCTTTACTGCTTGATGAAACTAATACATTAGCAGTATTAGAAGAAGTTGCCTTATACCCATTAAAACCACTGGAAAATCTCAATTTATCTACTTTACTTTGAAATTTACTAAATTCAAGGTTCACGTCTCTATACGCATCTCTTTGCCATGACAGCCATTCTTTTTTCTTAAATAATTTATTTAATGGAGCACGTTCCGCATTCATTAAATCTTTTATAATTTGATTTGTATCCAGACCAGATGCAAATCCAGTAATTCTCATCGTATTATTCATCATTTCGGGCACCTCCATTAAATCTTATTATCTACGAATAAACCTAAGTACTCCTTCATCGATGCGTACATATCTAACAGCTTCTTAGGAGGTATTTCCCTTACCGTTTCCTTTGTTTCATCATTTATAAGAGTTACATAATACTTCTGTAGTTTTTCGTGATACATATACTTTAAAGAAGTATGAGTATTTCCTAAAACTTGGTTTATGTCTGTCACAACTTGCTTTAAATCATTTTCTTGTATTGCTTTTTCTATATTATTCTCAGGCTGCTGTTCTAAGATGTGTGATTGTTGCCCATGACCTCTCACAGATTTATTACTTTCAAAGCTAATATTCTCATTGGAAGATCTGGAAATTAAATCAACAGAGCCCATTTTTATCCCCCTACTATTTTTTCTACTTATTACATCGGATCATTTTGGAAAATATTTATGATAACAGGGTTAATAATCTAATTTCAGCGGGTTTATATTTATAGGCTGCTGAAAATTCATAGTAATGTTTTGCTTTTTCAGTCTGCTTACACATCTCATAATAGACACCTAGATTATAAGCAGCAAGGAACGATCCTGTTCCTACTACAATTTCCCTTTCTTTCTGTTCACCTAGTGCAAGGCAAATTAAATAGGATCTTTCTATGAGAGGAAGAAAATCAATATTTTTTGCCACATCACTTAATACAAAATCCAGATAAAATATACCGCAAACGAACTGAAAATCAGGACTATTTCCTAATGGCACATTCATCTGGTCAATGATTTCAAAAGCAGGATAATATTTTTTTAATTCGGTTAATGTATAAATATAATTAACTGTCAAATCCGTAAAATATCCTTCTGAACGATCAGCTGCCTGATAGCTTTTTCTAAAAAAACTGGCTGTTTCCTCATATAGATTCATTGTTTTATATTGCCTAGCAAGCTGATATAAAATATAAGCATTATTTGGATCTTTAGAAAGCTCTTCCTTTAAAATAGCAAGATTACGTTCTGACTTATCTGTTTGAAAATATCCTGCATGAAATAAATCAATAGGCAGATCAATTCTTGGCAGATCAGATACTGCCTGCTCATGTATTCTTCCAGAATAATAAATTCCTTTTGGAAGTAACCGTGAAACAAATATTTGGGAATATCGCTCTTCATTATTCTGCAAAAAATTACTTTTTATATTAACTTTCCCTATGAAATGTTTACCTTGAAGCAAGCTATTTACTTTATCTTTATCCCAGCTCATAATTCGCTCATCCGCATCAAGAATCAAATTCCAGTCAGACATGGATTTAGACAACGCAAAATTGCGTGCCGCAGCGAAATCATTTGTCCAAGTATATTCATAGACTTTTGCGCCATAATCCCTTGCAATTTCTATCGTATTATCAGTAGAACCGGTATCTACAATTACGATTTCACTTACATAATTCTTTGCTGAATCTAAACAAGCATTTAAGTGTTCCTCTTCATCTTTCACGATCATGACTAATGAAATGTTTGGCATTTTGTTCTCCTTTTATAACACTCTCTTTTTTATTATCGACTTGAATTAATTTTTCTGAATGAATAAATTTCCCCGACCTTTGATGAACGAAAAGGTCAAGCTAAATTAAATTATTTGGGATGGGAAAGTATGTGGTAATATTTATAGGAGCAACTATAATATATAGGCACCTGTTCGAGGATCTTCTTCTAAGAAGGATAGATACAAAATAAAAACCACCCTTGATTGTACTGCCTTTCCTCGAAGTTCTTCTACTAAGCTTGCTTCTCATATATTTTTTAAACGATGTTCATCAGTGACTTAGCGCACTATGTGTTTCCTCAGTCAAATTGTCTAAATATCAATTCCAGCCTCACTAAAGATCTGAACAGGCTATTTACCTGCTAAATTTTCTTCGTTTGAATATAATATTCACCATATAATCTTAATCACACGATCATATACAAAAGCGACACTCTGATTCGTTACTAATACATTACCTTAATGGCCTTTGAAAATAAATATACTTATAATTCACCCGTTTCTCATTTGTAAATTTTAGTATAATATGTTTTTAAAGCTAGAAAACACAGAAAAACCCCGGATGTCCACTTTTAAATAGTGTCTACAATTCGGGGCTCTGTTCATATAATACTTGACTTACCTTTTCTATTATTAAGATAACACTTTTCGACAAAACCCCTCAAACTTCAGGATGATGTCAAGAAAAATAATAAAGGATTAGCTAGCTTGCTTAAAATAAATAACATTACACAATCCTATTGATCTTAATTATTATTTCTTTTCCCGTATACTAAATAGATAATATTGCTTCCTCCTACTGGGAATGGAAAAATACCCTCTATATCAATTACTTCTGAATATCTCTCATAAACTTCCTCTTTAGAATGAAACCATCTAACGTGACCAGGCGAATAAAAATTAGGCACAGATAATAATACATGTGAATTTACTATAATTCGTCTAACTAATTCTAAATCCTCATTAATATGCTCCAAAACCTCAAATATTACAACTGTGTTATACAACCCATCAAAAATATTAGAAAGAAATGCATCGCCTTCTTCAAATAAATTTCTATATTTATCATTTCTAATTTTTGCAATTTTTATAGCTTCCTTGCTAAAATCAAGACCCCTATAGTTTACTAAATTATTATCAAAGAGTAGGTTTGCAAATTGTCCCGGTCCACAACCTATATCAATAATTGATGGTTTCAAAATACCCTTTATTAGCTGAAGTGCTTTAACCCAAATTTCAATGTAATGTATTTCACTATAGTGTTTAAAGTAAGTCTCCTGCCAACCGCCACTTTCATAAATCCCATCATAAAAAAAACTGTCTTTTTCAGAGGTATCCATGATATCCGATGGAATCCTTTTATATTCATATCCACTTTTTACTATATCAAAAATAACACTTAGTTTCTTTGTTAGTTGTCTTCTTTCAAATCGATAAATATCTTCAGTAATTTCTAATTCTACTTGATTCCCTTTTTCCCATTCTCTATACCTACTCAATATATAATCTTCAATGCCTTGGATATCATCAAATTCTATATTCTTTCCTCTATTTGTTTTATTTATTAATTCTTCAACTATACTTCCCTTTGGTGATAGAGATAATATCGGCTTGCAAATTCTTAGATATTCAAAGAATTTTCCAGTATATACAGATTTATTTTTTTCACCTGAACCAATAACCAATAATAGTAGATCAGCTTTGGAAGACAAGACTAGACTTTCATCATGGGATAAGTATCCTTGAAATTCTATAACTTCATTTAAATGAAGACTTCTTATATACTCCTCCCATTTTTCCATATTTTCTGTCCAAGTAAAAGAAATTCTAATTTTTCTCTGATCTATTAAACCTTTACTAATCAAATTATAAATTGCTTTAAGAAATGAAATCGGTGTTCTAATTGAATAAAACAACCCATTGTGTACAACAGTAAATTTATTATTATTACTAAGTTTATGGTCCTCAATATTCAAAAAATCATTTTCATCATATCCATTAGTAATTAATGCTAACTTATCCTCCTCAATCATGAAAATTTCTTTATAATTATTATAAGATGGAGGTGTTACAGTTATTACTTTATCAGCATTCTTTACAATTCTGTACTCCATTGCAAAATGCAGTTGGTAAAGCAAACTATTTTTATCATATTCAGCATAAGGATTGTTTGTCCATTCATCCCTAAAATCAGCAACCCAAGGTTTGTTATGTCTATTTTTCAGAAAATATCCTATAATATGGTCTGAATACGGGCCGGAAGTAGTGTAGATTAAATCAATATCATTAAAATCAATCAATCCCTCTATTTCTTTCAAAACATTATTTGCCCACAAAATATTAAAATCTGGTAATAATAAATCTTCAACATGTTTTGTATTTTTAACAGCTTCTAAATACTTTCTCATAAGATTATCGTTTTTTATCATAGAACTATATAAGGTCATTAGCTCAGAAACAGTATTACTATTTACTTCAATAGGTTCTTCTATTCTATGTAATTCTAAGTCATACGGAATTTCCTTTAAAAGAGTTTTATCTTTTAAAGGATAGTTTGACTTACCTACTGTTACAACAACAGGTTCCCAACCAAATTCTCTTAAGTATTTTACAAATTTCAAAGTTCTTTGTACTCCAGAACCACTTAGTGGAGGATAATAATAAGCAATAACTAAAACCTTTTTTTTATCTGGAGTCATCATTTCAGTGTCCTTTACGAAATCTTCTTCTACAAGTCTTCTTTCTATTAAATTATTTATTATTAAACTCAATTCATTATCTAATTCCTTATCATTGGAATATTGTAATGCTAATTGATATAACCTATACGCCTCTTGAAAATTTTCCTGATATTCATAAAGGTACCCCATGTTAAAAAGTAAATCTACATTTTTTTTATTTATTAGCAAACCCTCTTTTATTAACAACTCAGCATTTTCAAAATCCCCTTCTGTGATAGCTATTACAGCCTTCATTGAATATATTTCATCATCACTAGAATCATTA
>NZ_JBALNX010000081.1:21797-35532 GCF_036962035.1 Bacillus sp. JJ1773 | reverse complement strand
TGTCATCTAGTTTATTAATATAAACACAAGCTTTACCTGTTGTATGTTTCCCAAAAAGCTCTAGTAATTCTTCTCGTTCTTTTTCACCCAGATTAAAATATAAACTAATTTTTGCTTTACGAGGTGAAAACCCTACAAGTGGTGCATCTCCTTCGTGCCCAGATTCATATATGTAATTGTAAGAACCGAACCCAATAATACTAGGCCCCCACATTTTTGCCGGAAAACCTGTCACTTCCGTGAAGATATCTAACAAGTCATATGCATCTTTACGCTTTTTGATATTTTCGACTCTTTCGATAAATTCAATGACGCTACTATCAGTTTCTTTCGTCTTCAGTTCATACATTTATGCATCCTCCTTTTACTATTATTTTTATAGAAATATTATCTTCCGCTTCATTTATTTACCAATGTTATATTAACTATACTGAAAATCGAAGAATTTTGAAAGCTAAATGAGTGTTTCGCAAACAAAAAGAGTCGTTTCACAAATAAACTCCCAATGAGTTAATCCATTCTTATGGAAAAGCATGGAATAGAATGAGGGCTGTCACAAAAGTCACTTTTATGACAGCCCTTTTCATTTTTACATGCACAATAAATGTACGTGTTTGTTATTTAGTAACAACTTTTATGACAGTTGATTCACTATTGTTTCCAGCCTTGTCTTTAGCCACAACATTTAGGCTTGTGCCTGCCTTTTGGGCTTTAATCTTCACAGTGAATTCCCCTTTTGAATTTGCTTTTGCTTCCCCTAATAATGTTTTCCCGTTATAAACTTGTACAGTAGCATCTTTTTCAGTTGTACCTGTAACTGATTTAGATTTTGCTGTTACTTTATCTACTTTAGGAGCTTCAGGTGCAGTGAAATCTGGCATGTTTGTTAAAGAAGGCAGACCAGTGATATAACCAATACCACCTGTTTTATTAATACCAATTTGTTCGTCAACAGCTTTAAGTAAATCATCTTTATTAACAGCTGTAATTGACTTAGCATCTACCTCATCACCAGGATGCTGGAAATTGCTGAAAATGTATGAGAATCCATTGCGGTCGTCAGCAGCAAATAATCCAGTTGCTTCCGCTCCTGCTGGAACAGATAAGACACGATCTAATTCTTTCGTATCAACATTATAAGCCCAAACGTAGTTATTTGTGTGAGCCCCACTATCTTCACCAATAAAGAGTGTTCTCATTAATTCAGAGTAACTTAAGTTATCTGGATTGGCTACTTTATCTACATTTGCAGTGTTTCCAAATGAATCAGCTTCTTTTAAATCTTCACCAACAACTAATCCAGACATTGATGGTGCTACATAAGAGCTATTAATAGCCTTTCCTTCGCTATCCTTTTGGCCACCTTGCAAATTTAATTGATATGTTACACCGGATTTAATTTTCGGTAATTGAATATGGTCTGCTGGGTCTTTTCCTGTTGAATCTTTTTCCATAGCCTTACTTTGATCGGAAATTGCAATATATACTTTTTTATCCTTTTCGTTTAGTGCTACACCTTCCATTTTGTTAAATTCTGTAGTCGCACCAAGAATGGCAGCGTAACGGCGAGTTTCAAGGAAGGCTGCTGCTTTTTCTTTGCCAGGTTTAAGTTTTAGGTACTCAACTTTTCCTTCATTTGAGTATGTTTTAATAGCTGTAAAACCTTCTTTAGGCGCATCTGAAGTTTCAAAAATATCATTGAATGTAATCCCACTGTCAATAATATTTTTTACTTCTCTATCGGTTGCATGTCCTAAATTAATCCATTGTAAATCGCCTGAGCCACCGTTTTCAGTACCTGTTTGTTTAAATGTAGCGGCATATAGTGTACCTGATGATAAATCTTTTTCTTTGTCAGCCACATACATAAACATTCCTGTATTACCGCCATCATCCCCGTAAAATACAGTTTTGTTATCAGGCATGACTTTTGCTAACTCATGAGAGAAGCGTCCTGTACTGTAATGCTTGACAACTGATGTTTTCCCGTTCTTTTCTACTGTAATTTCAGGAGTGTACCCATAGAAATAAGGATTAGCCTTTGCTTTATCTCCAAAATAGAAGTTAGCGAATGTTTCAACTTGACTTCTTACTTTCGAGGTTGGATCTAAGAAAAGTCGTGCATCTGGTTCGTACTCTTCAGAACCTAAATGTGTATTCCAAGGAGATAATGACCCGTTACATGGAATCCAAAGTCCATTTACTGCTGAAAAATCAATTTTTTCTACTTTTACAGGTTTCAGTTCACCTGTTTTTTGGTCCTGTTCCATCTCAGTTAAAGACATAGATGCAGGAACTAAACCGTATGCTGATTTACCAGCAGCATCAATGGTTTGATATTCATAATGTGTAACCATATAAAGTTTGCCGTTAATAGGCAGCATTAAGCTGTTTGAATCCGGAGCATCGGAGACAAAGTATCCTCCATCTGTGCTGCTAGGATCCTTAATTGGATTTCCTTTTACATCAATTGGTGTACCTGCAGGGATTTTTTTCCCTTTCACAGTTGCTACCTTATCTTCCGATTTAAATAGGTAGTTGTAGGACAACGGAAATGTTTTAACTTTTCCATTGCTATATTTCACATCAACTGTTGTAGTTGTATACGTCTTTACCATTTCTTCAATAGTAGAAGGTGCTTTCATTCCATTAAATTTAACAGCTTCTATTGTTATATTTTTCTGAGCATTCACTGCTGTCGGTGATAATGCTGGAACTGTAATAGCTAGAGCAAGTGCTAAAGTAGCTCCTTTTTTCACAAGTTTGTTATTAATCATCTAATAATCCCCCTAGTAGTAGAATCTTTGGTGCAATTCTATTAAACTGTATGAATGTTAATATATTGTTGATTTTATTTTTATTTTTTATATACATTTGATGAACTAGGGTCTCTTTTTTGTAACATTCCATGAAAATAATGGAAAGATATTGAGTTAATAAGCTTGACTCCTAAAGTTATGGATGAAATTTGCCTCTAAAAACTTATACATAAATTCACCATCTAAGAAACACTTTCTGGAAGCCTAATAAAATCTAAAGGGGAATCAATTTGATATTTTATAGCGTAGATAAAAATAAAAACCTCATTTACTTTTGATACGGTTCACCGTATCACATCTTCTTCCATTACTTTAACTGTAGCAGTAAATCTGTAAAGAATTGGGGTACCTGAACTTACAAGCGGCAGCATATGATGATGCTCAGCAACCAAAATCGTATGTAACCAATCGATCTTTAGCTTTTGCCAAATTAAATATAATAACAATAGTTCTTGTATCCCCATGCTTCAAACTAAGATTGTTATTTTCTGTATTCATTGATTAACATCCCATTTCTTTAAAATTTATTAAATAAGCTTCCCACATTCATGCGCTCATACCGATCTAATTATTTTTAAAGACAACAAAAAAAGAGGGAGACTTATCCCCTCTTTTAAAATAACCGTTATATATAGGTTCCCTTAGAAATAGACAGACCAATCCTGTTGCTCTGAACATAGGCAGAGCCTTCATACGTATTTAATTAACGAATGAAAATGGGAATCTTAATCTCATTGATGCTGTCACAAGGAAAACCTCCACTTCTAAAAAGTTGATAATCTTATAACAAAGTTGTTTCATTAATTCAATTACTTTTGTGAGTCAAGAAATAAAGGGCAAACTCAGTGACTCCCTAATATCCTGTTAACATACGATAAACTTCGGGAAGTCACTGTGACTTTTTATTATACACATTTATTCATTCTTATTAATAAAATCGTTAACAATCTCATTGAACTTTTCACTATACTCCCAAAACATCATGTGTCCACCAAGAACTTCTATTTTTGTTTCCGGTGTCATTCGTTCTATATAACTAACTGCATGATCAGCCCAATGCTCCGCAACAACGGCTAATAAAGGAACAGTTTGGCTTGCTTTTTTCGCTTCTTCTCGATAATCAGAAAACATTCCTGAAGCAAACAAATTGCCTGCAATATAATATGGAGTTTTTAAAGACTGCTCAACTAGCCAGGTTAATTCCTCTTCCTCAAGTTCTCTTTGCACCATCACTTGAGTTATGTAACTGGTAATGAACTCCCTTTGTCCGCTTGAATTTCGTAAATACGTATTATAAATTGCTGAAATATCATCTAGTGGTCCTTCAACCCAATCATCATCTTTTGTTGATAAAGATTTAGGCGGCATGTCTACAAGGATTAAGGATTTGATATTATCAAAACCATTTTGCTTAATATACTCCCAAACTGTCAGACAACCAAAAGACCATCCTAAAAGAGTAGCATTTTTAACATCTAACGCCTGAAGTACCGCATTTAAATCTGATCCATGGGAGACATAATCATTTCCATGAATGGCCATAGTTGATCTGCCATGACTCCTTGGATCAATAACGATAACTCGATTCGTCCTTGAGAAATATTCTACCTGTTTAGAAAAAACTTCTGTTGTAAACGTAAACCCCGGGATGAACACGATAGGTTCTCCACTGCCTGCTTCTTGAACAAACAACTCTACTCCAGAATCAACTTCAATGTATTTTCCATTTATAAAGGACATACTCTTACTTCACCCCTAGTTTTTACCTACTATATTCTAATCTAGGAAGCTTAATTCCTATTATTTCCTTTGAAGCAGGACTTACTCAGCTTGAAGATTAGGAGATTTAGCCGACTGGTTTTTCAAAAAGAAAATTCTCTTCAGCTTCAATATCGAAACGTTTTTGATTTCTTCCATTCTTATCCTCTGTATACAGAAATAGATTATTGCAGAAAATAGAATATAAAATTCGGATTGTGCTTTAGCGTTTTACATGTGCTTATAAATAACCAATTCATATAAGATTTCAATTTTAAAGTATAAAATCAAGGGGAAAAAGTAAATGAAGATTCGGTTCGGCTATGTAGCAAATGCATTGGGCTTATGGGATGCAAGTCCATCAAAAACTATAACTTTTGCACGGTATTCAGCACTTCCTAAAGACGAACGAATGGAAAAGCTAAAATCTATTACAGCACAAAATTTACAGCACACGAAAAGAATTTTGCATTATAATATCGCGCATGAAATCGAATTATATCGATTATCGAGCTCACTTGTCCCTTTAGCAACCCATCCTGAAGTGATGTGGGATTTCATTACCCCATTCAAAAATGAATGGAAAGAACTTGGAAGTTTAGTAAAACAATTTAAACTTAGAGTAAGCTTTCACCCAAATCAATTTACACTTTTCACAAGCCCAAGAGAAGAAGTAACGATGAATGCAGTAAAAGATATGCAGTACCATTTTAGGATGCTCGAAGCCATAAATGTTCTCGATACGGGATTAATTAATATTCATATTGGCGGAGCGTATGGTGATAAAAATAAGTCGTTAATTCGCTTCCATCATAATCTTAAAAAATTGCCAGAGGAAATTAAGAAGGTTATGACGCTAGAAAATGATGATAAAACGTATAATATTCGAGAAACACTCCTTGTTTGTGAAAAGGAAAACATTCCCATGGTACTCGATTATCATCACTATATGGCGAATAACGATGGGAATGACCTCCCACTTTATTTAAACCGTATATTTAACACTTGGAATCGTTCTGATATTATACCGAAAGTCCACCTTTCTTCCCCAAAGTCTGAACAAGCCTATCGTTCCCATGCTGATTTTGTTTCTTTTGATTTTATCCTTCCCTTCTTAAAGATGGCAAAGGAGTTTAATCAAGATTTCGACATAATGATAGAAGCAAAACAAAAGAATCTTGCCATGCAGAGACTTGTTGAAGAAATAGCTGCCATTCGGGTAGTCAAACGTATTTCAAGTGCAGCGGTGGAATGGTAACCGTATTGAAACAGTAAAAAACTATCGCCATATTTTTTGATGAGGTGGAACAAATGACGATTGTACGTCTTGGTTATGTCGCAATGAGTATGGAACTTAAAAATGCATCCCCATCGAAAACAATGACTTTTGCACAATTCCAGAAAATTGATGATCGGGAAGCGGCCATTCGTAAATTAGAACGTATTGCACTTTTGAATTTGCACAATACTCTAAGACTGTTAAAACATAATGCCGCGTCTGACATTCATTTTTATCGATTAACCTCTCGCCTCATTCCTTTAGCCAACCACGAAGAGCTTCTTGATTGGAATTATATTAAGCCGTTAAAAGAACCGTTTCGTGAGATTGGAGATTTCGCAAAAAAACATAAGATAAGAGTTGATTTTCATCCGGACCACTTTGTTCTCATTAATGCTAAAGAGAAGCACATCTTAAAAAATTCAATAAGCACCTTAAAGCTGCATTACCTATTATTAAAGGCGATGGGGATTGACCCGACTCATCGCTGTGTCATGCATGTAGGTGGTAATTATAAAGAAACCGACATGTCACTTGAGCGTTTTGTTGATAATTGGATGGAAGTCCCAAAAAAGATTCAAAAAATGATCATGCTTGAAAATGATGATACTTCTTTTACTTTAGAAGATACACTTTACTTATGTGAAAAATTAAATATCCCTCTAGTTTTCGATTATCATCATCATCTCGCCTACCACCAAGATGCCAATTGGGAAGGCAACTGGAATAGAGTTGTTCAGACATGGAGGCATTCTCCGCTCCCAATAAAAATGCATATATCAAGTCCCAAGAATGATAAAGCATTTCGTCATCATGCAGATTATGTAGACATCGATATGTTTTTTAGATTCCTTAACGTAATACGAGGCAGTGTTCCGCAAATTGATTGTATGATTGAGGCTAAGAGGAAAGATGAGGCGCTTTTTAAATTAATGGGTGAAGTCAAATCAAGGAATGACGTTGAAATTATTGATGGCTCTTCTTTCTTTTTAAAGTAAATAAAATGAAGAGTCAAATTGGAAAAAATTGATTTATATGGACTTCTCCTTTTTCACCCTTCCAAAATCAAGCAATCATAATTTTTAAGAACGAATGGCAGAATCTTAATAGGACTAATAAAACGAAGGTGATAGAATGGAAAATCAAAATTATCAGGCGGGAGATATTGTCTATGTTTTTTATCGTAATCCCCATACCCAAGATGTAGCCAATATTCAAGCAGCAGCAGTAGTCAATAACCCTGAAAATGCGAATGAATTAGCTTTGTTTTTATATGAAACATATTATCCGCTATCAAATGAAATGGCTGTTTATTCTACAGAACAAGAAGCAAACCAAGCCTATCATTATTATTACGGATATGATTCAGAGGGGATATTGGAATGAAACCATTTACACCCAAACTTGTTTATTTTGAACCTGATGCATTAGATTTTCCGTTAGGAAAAGAACTACATGAGAAATTTAAAAAGATGGATGTCGAGATTCGGCATACCACTTCCCACAATCAAGTAAGAAATCTCCCCGGTGATAACGAATTTCAAAGATACCGGGTTGCCAAGTCTACACTAGTAGTTGGTATTAGAAAAACCCTTAAATTTGACACTTCAAAGCCTTCAGCAGAGTATGCTATTCCTTTTGCTACTGGATGCATGGGTCACTGCCATTATTGCTACTTGCAAACAACGATGGGAAGTAAGCCGTATATCCGTACATATGTCAATGTAGAGGAGATTCTTGAGGCTGCCGACAAATATATGGAGGAGCGTGCTCCAGAAATAACAAGATTTGAAGCATCTTGTACATCCGATATTGTAGGGATTGATCATTTGACCCATACTCTTAAAAGAGCCATTGAGCATTTTGGAAAATCGGAATACGGCAAATTAAGATTTGTTACAAAATTTCACCATGTAGACCACTTACTTGATGCTAAACATAACGGAAAAACAAGATTTCGTTTTAGTGTGAATGCAGATTATATCATTAAAAACTTTGAGCCGGGGACTTCTCCCTTAGAAAAAAGAATTGAAGCTGCCGGAAAAGTTGCAAGAGCTGGGTATCCACTTGGATTTATAGTAGCACCTATCTATCTTCATGAAGGATGGGAGGATGGATACTTTCATATGTTTGAGCGTTTAGATGCTGAATTACCTCCTGAAGCAAAGAAAGATCTTACCTTTGAATTTATCCAGCATCGTTTTACAAAACCGGCAAAGAGAGTAATTGAAAAAAACTACCCTATGACAAAGTTAGAATTAGATGAAGAAAAAAGGAGATATAAATGGGGTAAATATGGAATAGGAAAATATATTTATCAAAAAGAAGAAGAAGAGGATATAAAAAAACATCTTTACACTTATATGGAAAAGTTTTTCCCCGAAGCAAAATTAGAATATTTCACTTAAAAAGCAGCTCCTCCAAAAGGTATTGTAAATAGCATATTTTCAATTATAACAGCAACAATAATGGTGGTGATTAAACACCAACTAAATGCGGATATTGCCATGAATATTCGTGAAGGAATAATTCCGACTGCATTAGGTACAGCTGGTTACTGCTACCGGTTACGCATTAAAACAAAAACGAGGTTCAAATAAGATGATTGCAAATACCGTTTTTGGATTTGGCTTAGCACACGTAGTATTAGGTGTAATAGACCTTACCCGGCATCACCGTTAAGATTTAAAGGAGGATGAGCTATTTTGTAGACTCACCTCCATTAAACATTCTCCCTTTTTATTTTGTTACTGAATGTTACCGTTTTGCATTACGTTGTCGTAAAGCTAGGGAGTAAATTGCTTAAGAATAAACAAATCTTCAACAGGAACCTCAAATACTCTTGCCAGTTTAATCGCTAATATGGTACTAGGAATAAATTTACCATTTTCTATAGTGTTTATGGTTTTTCTCGTTACTCCAATCAATTCTGCCAACTGCTCTTGAGTAAGGTTCATTTCGGCTCTTTTTACTTTTATAATATTTTCCAGATAATCTCCATTCATCATATATTACCTCTTAATTATCTTTATCAAAAATCAGGTAAGAAATAAGAGCACTGACAACTCCAATAATAATTAATGCATGCAATACTAATTGAACGTTTAAATGAATGAACAGGCTTTGAACAAACAATATTACTATACACCCCAACAGTACCCAAAATGCCAATGTAAAACTCTTTTGTCGTATTACTTGAAAATATTCATCATTTAATGAGCGAGCTAATTCATGTTTTTTTCGAAGTTGCCCAGAAAATTTAATAAGTCTAATGTTGTAATATAACCAAATGAACAAACCAATGACAGAAATAATTGAACTATAGCCTGATAAGACGATGGTTGGTTTAGAAATCACATAATGAACTAAATATGGAATTTGCCACAAAGTAAATCCAACTAAATTACCAACAATTAGATTCTTCCTTTTCATTTCAAATTGATATATTTCACTTTTCAATGTTTCATCTCCCTCAAAAAAAGTAACCTATAATACTCATTATATAACCTTAAGGTTACAAAGTTGCGTACTTTACATGGAAATTTTTCCGGCAGCTGTTAATAAATCAAAACCATAATAATGAACTAATAAGTCATTAATTGGAGCAACCACTGCATAACCTAGGTTTAGAAAATTTTGCATAAGAGGGCGAGGGAATTATCTATTGACACTTACTTTGTCTTTCCTTTATAGTATCCTTATCAATTAAATAAAGAAACCCGTTTGAACGGGAGAGGTTCATAGCAGAAACCCTCTATAAAAAACTATGGTGTAAACCATATCCGCAAATAGATATGGCTTTTTTTATTGGTTTAATTCTGCTGGCCTCCCTGTCCATTCGGGACAAATAGGAGGATTTTTTTATGCCTGGACGTCAAGATCATGAATTAGAAGATATTACCTTATTAGGAAATCAAGGGACAAAATATTTATTTGAATATTCCCCTGAGATTTTAGAGGCCTTTGATAATAAACATCCATATCGGGATTATTTTGTAAAATTTAATTGTCCTGAGTTTACTAGTCTTTGTCCAATAACTGGTCAGCCTGATTTTGCAACGATTTATATTAGTTATATCCCTGAACAAAAGATGGTGGAGAGTAAATCTTTAAAACTATATTTATTTAGTTTTCGGAATCATGGCGATTTTCATGAAGATTGCATGAATATTATTATGAACGATTTAATTAAATTAATGGATCCAAAATATATTGAAGTTTGGGGCAAGTTTACGCCTAGGGGCGGAATTTCAATTGACCCTTATACAAACTACGGCCGACCAAACACAAAATATGAACAAATGGCAGAATATCGATTGATGAATCATGATTTATATCCCGAAAAAGTTGATAATCGATAAGGAGTGAAAATAACATGAGATTAGTCATCTATTTATTTACGATCGTTTTGGCAAACGTTGTTACTGCCAAATTTGCACCGCTTGAAGTTGGCATTTTTCTAATTCCGATGGGTTCATTTCTAATTGGGGCAACATTTATATTTCGGGATCTTGTTCAAAATAAATATGGAAGAAAGAAAACTTATCTTTTTATTTGTTTAGCATTAATTCTATCAGCCATTTCTAGTTATCTGCTTGGAGATACGTTGTGGATTGTTTTTGCAAGTGCGATAAGCTTCGCTGTTTCGGAAACGACTGATACGGAGATTTATTCAAGATTAAATTTACCGATGCACTTACGCGTTTTGTATAGCGGCGTGATTGGTGGAATATTAGACTCAGCGATTTTTGTCGTTGTCGGGTTGTCACCAATTGGTGCAAATATTTTACCATGGAATGTGATTTGGATGGCGATATTAGGCCAGATCATTGTAAAAGTGATCATGCAGTTTCTTGGGGTATTGGTGCTGCAGTTGGCAAGTGTAAGAAAGAAATCATTTAATAACTGAGTCCATTTCATAATTACATTAATTAGCCATAATACAATTATATACTGTTTAATCCAATAATAACTTGTATCCACAGACTAAATCTATTAGGTACCTCCAACAAATCGCGTATATCTAAACTTCGATGTGAGAACTATTGTAAGATCAATGGTTCTCACATTATTTACATATATTCAATGTACAATTGATTTAAATAAAGTAGGTTCATTAATAATGTAGTGTTAAATTAACGCTTCTCGGTCTCGGAAATATAATTAATTGTTTAAATACTTTATTTCTCTTTTTGAAGTATATCAAAGTCTTGCTTTAACAATGAATACATATATAAATCATCAAATTTACCGCAAGTAAACTCATAATTCCTCAATAACCCTTCTCTAATAAATCCCTGTTTTTCTGTTAACTTTTGTGACGGTATATTAGGCGGTTCAATTAACGCTTCGATCCTTTGTAATTTTAAATGTTCGAATCCGTACCTTATTACAGCTTCCAATGCCTCACTTGCTAATCCTTGCCCCCAATAACTTTTACTTAACTCAAATCCAATTTCAGTTCGATAATGTTGAGGTATCATGTTATGAAATCCGCAACTACCAATAACTTCATCTTCCCCTTTTAAAGTAATTCCCCATCTTATTCCAGTTCTTTCATTTAATATCGATTGATACCATGATATCTCGTTTAAAGCATCGTTAATTGTTTTAAAAGGTTCTAAACCATAATATTTCATTACTTCTTTATCAGATAGATATTTCAAGATACTGTTTGCATCGCCTTTTTCAATTTTTCTCAATACTAATCTATTAGTTTCAAGTACCGGAAAAGTTTCAACATCTTTGGTCATAATAAATCCCCCCTTATTTAATTCTCCAGTTAGTTTATCATTAATTTTCAGATGAATTGGGCTCTTTTGTCCTTCTTTAAGTAAAAGCTCATCTCTTGTTGCAGAACTTGCTGCCATTCTTTTTACGTCTAAGAATAATAAAATGAACCACAGTCAGAACAGCAAGCTTAATGTTACTCCCAAAGTAATCCATTGTAAGGTATGGCTCTGCGGTGGTAATTCGTCAGCTTCGATCCCATTCATGATGGATTCTTCCATCAAATATTCTTAACAACACTTTTTATATTCTTCTTATCAAAATGATTTTCCTTCTTCACACTAAATGACCCTATACAAAACTTACTTTATAGTCGCTCCCGAATGCATAACATTGAAAAACACGTAAAAACTGCAAAAATAGTTCCTCATTTATTGTGCTAAAGCACTCGTTAATGAAAGAATTTTACCAAAAGGGTAAAAAAACAAACGTATTTGTGGGATTAGTCTATTCATCATTAATACCATAGGAATACAGTATTACTGAGGACACTAAAAAGAAAGAAAAGTGGCTTTAAAGGAAAAAACGTAAATAAGAAAGGGGAGACTTATTTAAGGTTGAGAAAACAGGAAAAGGAATGAATAGATCAAGGTAAATATTGATACTGAGATGTTAAAACTGATATTCGTAACAGAAACAGAGATAAGTCAAAAACTGAATTTGAAGTTAGTAAAACTGCGAAAAACTTATATTTCCACACATGCTACTGTCAAGGTTTTCGATTAATTCTGGAGTGTAATTTCTAATGCTCGTATTAATCCAAATCAAGAACAAGAAAATGTACAAAACTAATATTTTGATATAGAGCTTGTTTAGGTTCTAATGCAAGGAAATATTTAAAAAATGAAGGAGTCAATAAAAATGTCAAGAAGAAGAAGAATAAGAAGAAGAAATAATGAAAATACAAATGTAAATGTGGATTTTGATACAGATATTGAATCTGAGTTAAGAAATAGATCTAATTCAGAATCAGAAGCGGATGTTCGAAATACCGATAAAAATACCAACGTTGCACGTTCTAATATTACTAACTCAGGTAATTCTAGGGTTGATATCAGACTCAACAGCCGCAGTAACGCTAGAGTGAGATCTGAACAAGAACAGGAAAATGATCAGGATCAAGATTTAGACATAGATATAGATATAGAAAGAGAAAGAAGACGCCGTCGTCGTCGTTAATATTTGAATAAAAGGTGGAATAAAATTATTATCCCACCTTCACTAAAAATAAGAAGATGAATTTCAAAGCAATAATAATGCGTTAAGGCATCTCGAAAATCTTACCCAGGAAAAGAATTCGAATTTCTTCTATTATCCCAAATGATGTTTCAAATGTAATATTATACACTAGAAATGGAAGAAGAGTGGATTAAATTGTTCCACTCTTTTTAAACTTTCAAATCCTATTAAGTGAATGATATATTTCTTAAACTGTATAAAAACTTTATCTCTCCCTAATTCTCCCCCATTTTTTTTCATGAAATAAATTAATGGTAAAGGAAATACAAATTGATTAATTCAAGAAACATTGTTGATTTTATTGCAGTCGGCACTGATCCCGCTGGAGCTGTCATATCTAAGATACTTACATATGAAAAAAAACTTCAGTCTCGTCTTGGATGCGAGAGGAAATAATGACAGTGACAGACCTATTAGTGATTCCAGATTTAGTGAATCTAGTGGGTTCTTACGAAACTAGAAAAGTAGCCTTCGAAAGGTTAAGTCAGACCCAGCGGATACTCGACATTTATACGAACTCTACTACAAAGAAGATCTAGAAACTTTCCACTGCAGCGAAGACGTTTAAATGGTGTATTGCAAAATTTGTGGTGTAATTTCTTTTGACTAAGAATCCAGAATTCCTAGTTTGTTTTTACCCAAAATAGTGCTCGGCCACTTAGTAACCGTAAAGAAATTATTGCAATACCAACAATCAAGACAAAATACCGCCTTTCATAAAAAAAGAGCCTTTTGGCTCTTTGAAATAATGATTATCAGTTACTGCGTCTTCTTCTGACGTTGCTTCTTCTTCTGATGTCGCTTCTTCTTCTGACGTTGCTTCTTCTTCTGATGTCGCTTCTTCTTCTGA
>NZ_JBALNX010000081.1:2516-21727 GCF_036962035.1 Bacillus sp. JJ1773 | reverse complement strand
TTCTTCTGACGTCGCTTCTGAAGTCGCTTCTTCTAATTCCATCGAAGTCGTCATCGAAGATATCATCGAAGTCGTCATCGAAGATATCATCGAAGAAATCATCGAAGTCGCTTCTTCTTCTTTCGAATTCATCTTCAAAGCGAGGCATAAATTCAACCTCCTTCCATTTCAGATGTTCTTTGAGAAAAAGGGACGATTACCTAAACTAACCGGCATTTTACAAGTTAATAGTTGTCTCACACAAAAAAGCTCTCATACAATGATGAGGAAAGTGCAACCCACTAAGACCAAAATAAATCTACTGCCTCTGGTATCCGATTACTTTAGGAAAGAATAATTTTCTCTATGTATATATATTTTTTTTGACAAGATTTGATTGGACAAGCATCATAGTTTTAAAAAATTATTCTGATTACAAAATATAAAACTAAATAATTCTTTTTATTACTGGCATCTTCATCTTTATTAAAAGTAACCTATAACCATTTTGTGTCATTATCTTTACTCTATAAATAATGTGTATGAAAATCTAAATACTTTACTTAAATTTCTCCAGCCTTTTCTTAAATGCTTAAATACTCTTCTTCCTTTTCCTTTTGATTGTGGTACTGATATCTTCATTCCCCTGAAATCGCAATATAAAGACACTTAAACAAAATTCACCTTAGAAATAATTCCTAAAAATTACTCCGAAGCCATTATCTATCTAAAACGTTAATGAAATTCCAATATAAAAAAGCATAATTTCTCAGCATAAAATTGAGAAATTATGCTTTTTTTGTTACTCCATTAATGCGTCCTTTAATAGAGCAACAAAACTGATGTTTTTAATCAATTAATATATGAAAAAATACTTCTTTGATTAAAAAATTCTAATTATTACCAATGTATTTTTCAAGAAAGTCAGCCAACTTAGAATATGCATAAATTTTATTTTTAAGTTTTGAAAACGTATGACCTTCATCTTCTATACGAATAAACGTAATAGGATGATCTCGTTTCTTAAGTTTATTCACAATCTGCTCTGATTCTTCAATCGAGACACGCGGGTCATTAACTCCATGGATCACCATAAGGGGAGAGGTGATATGGTCTGTAAGATTCAATGGATCGATTTGATCAAAAAATTCCCCATCTTCTTCAACCGTTCCATACTCAGCTTCTCTAAACCTCTTCCGCCAAGGACTTGTAGTTTTTAGGAAGGTTCTCAGGCTTGAGATTCCTACGATATCAACCGCAGCCGCCCACAAATCAGGATAGTGACTAATGGCAGAAAGAACCATAAATCCACCATAGCTGCCTCCCATAACCGCTATCTTTCCAGTATCAACATGGATATCTCCTTTAAGCCATTCCACTAAAGAAATTAGATCTTTCAGAGCATCCATCCGTTTACGAACATCATCTAAATGGGTATACGTCTTCCCGTAACCTGTACTGCCGCGAATATTTGGAGCAACCACTGCATAACCGCGGTTTAAAAAATATTGGAAAAGGGGATTGTAAACGGCACGACTTTGACTTTCCGGGCCACCATGAATATATACGACAACCGGCATTTTCTCAGCTGCAGATTTCGACTTATAGTAAAAGGCAGGGATCTGAAGGTTGTCAAAAGAACGATAGAATATTTGTTCAGGCTCAATTAATTTCCCCTTAAGTATGGGAATGTGAGAAATATGTGTAAGCTGTTCTGCCTTGAGGGTTTCTAGGTCAAGCGCCCATATATCAGATGGGTGTGCAGGCCCGTTAAATATATAGAGGAGCTTTTGGTTTTTTGGTGAAAATTTGAGATTGGAGATCACTCCCATTGGTGTTTCCCATGTATAAAGGGTACTTATATCTAAATCTAGTAAATACCCTTTTGAGATCCCCCCCACATTGACCGTGAAAGCTAATTGATTTTTTTTCTCATTCATGGCTAGCCCTTCAAAATCCCACTCTCCCTGCTCCAGCCAAGTGAATTGTTTAGTAGGTAAATGAATACATGCAAGCCCAAAAAATTCACGGTCTTTATTTGATAATAGATAAAGATGATCTCCATCCTTATTTAAATGGACATCCCTAAAACTTGCTTCTCCTGTATGTTCTGTTATCCAGTTCATACCTCCAGTTAAAAGGGATAACACACCTAAATCATGATCGAGGGGAGAGTTTGTTCTTCTAACCAATAATGAATGCGCATCGGGAAACCATTTCAGAACAGAAAACGCCCCATCTTGCGCAAAAACGAGGCGGATTTCAAGGGTCTCAAGATTCTGGATATAAATATCAAAAAATGCTTGATTTCTTCGATTGCTAGACCAAGCAATCCATTTTCCATCTGGAGAGCTTCCACCATACAAATGAACATATTCTGGGGAGTTTGTCAGGGAGATCAGCTCTCCATCCTTCTTTAATAAGTAAAGTTGTTCCCTCTCATTTCCGGAAACGTCCATCCCAATAATCAAATCCGATGTACCAGTAACATATTTTATGAATGTGATTCCTTCCTTTGTAAAAGAGGATTGGGCAAGCCCCCTATTTTCTCCATCATACTCCCATACCTGTGGCAATCCCGAATAATCACAAATAAAGCTTATCTTTTTTCCATTCGGTTCACATTCAAGATTTTTCACCGTACTAACATGCGCATAAGGATCTAGACTTACTTCATTCATTACATTACCACCCATCATCTATTTTCAAAAAATTATCTACCAAAATAGAGTTCTTTTTGAGCTTTAAATATTTGGTGAATTATTTATTTTCCAAAACATATTTACCCATTCATTATATTTAGACAGAATGATTAACATGCTTTGTTGTGTAAGAAGGCAGGTGTTAATTTCAATAATAAAGAGTTCCCATTTACGGGCGGTTCTGTATTCTCCTTTTATTGAATTAAAGCGCCGGATCGTGTTGCTTAACAAGTGAAACAAACGCTTCTCCATCTTTCTTTTTTGCATTTGACTAAGGCTTTTAGTGATCCCATATAGGACCTCCTTACTTTCAGTTATTGTTTTTCAATATATTAGATATGGGAGAGTATCAATTGGTTTTCATTGAATGATATGATTTTATTTATCTCAAAAAAATGTTCATAAAATGAAAAATGAGCGCTTATCCCTTATTCAAGGATTGCGCCCGATTGTTTGTCAGCACGGTTTCAGCACTTCTTCTATTTCGGCTGTCAGTTTTTCCGGTTCTGTCTGTGGAGCAAAACGCTTTACTACATTCCCTTTTCGGTCCACTAAAAATTTCGTAAAATTCCATTTGACCGCCTGTGACCCTAACGCGCCTTTGGCCTCCTTTTTTATGTATTGATAAAGTGGGTCCGCATTCGCTCCATTTACGTCTACTTTTGCAAACATTGGAAAACTCACATTGTAATTCAAATCGCAAAACTGCTGAATTTCCTCGTTCGTTCCTGGTTCCTGTTGACCGAATTGATTACAAGGAAATCCTAGAATCTCTAATCCTAAATCTCGGTACTTATCATACAGCGCTTGTAACCCCTTATACTGTGGTGTAAAGCCACACTTGCTCGCCGTATTGACGATAAGGACGACTTTTCCTTCGTAACGAGACAACGGCTCTGTCTGACCGTCGATTTTCTTTACTGTAAAGTCATACACACTCATTTTTGCTCACATCCCTTTCAAGGTAACCCTTTATCCTTCACTAACCACTTCCGATACGCCCCACTCGAAGCACACTTCCAATACCTAGAAAGAAAAGTCGTGAATTTATGTCTTACCTCATAATAAAATTTCTTCAATCGAAGTTAATTATCCTTCTTAATCTATACAGCCAGTTACCTTCAGTACGTTCCTTCACAATCTCTATGCGGATTATCATAAAAATCTGCAGAGAGATTCCGATATCTTCATTTATAAGCTCATTAATCATCAAAAATAATAATTTTTTGAAAAAAGTGTTAACATTTCTATTAATAATATTTATAATACTTGTATACAAGTCTACTTGTATTAAAATTGAGAAGGTGAATCCATGAAAGAATCCAGAGAAAATCTATATCCGGAAAAATGGCTTTCTAAGGCATCAACCGGTGATCGGATTGCATACGAGCTAAGAATGCGGATCATTTCGGGCGCTATTGAAAGCGGTACCATCCTATCAGAGAATAAATTGGCTGCAGATTTTTCAGTAAGCCGGTCACCGGTTCGGGATGCACTAAAAATACTTGCTGCTGAGAATATCATCCAGTTAGAAAGAATGGGTGCTGTTGTCCTCGGCTTAACAGAAAAGGAAATAGAAGAAATTTATGATGTCCGTTTGTTAATCGAAACATTTGTTTTTGAACGGCTAGTAAGAATAGAAGTAACCGAGCTAACAAAGGAACTTAGCAAAATTTTGGAAATGATGAAAGTTGCCATCAAATACCAAGATGCAGATGAGTTTTCCTATCAGGATATTCTGTTCCATGAAACGATTATTCGAGCTATTAATCATTCCCACATCCTGATGATTTGGAATAATTTAAAACCTGTGATGGAAAGCTTTATTCTTCTTTCCATGCGAATGCGTTTTAACGAAAAGTACGATGATTTCCCACGTATCATCAACAATCATAAATTATATATTGAAGCAATCAAAACAAAAGACCGAGCCCTTATGATTAAGTCCTTGCACCAAAACTTTGATGATGTTCAAGGCAAGGTTGAAGACCTGTGGAGGTCACAACAAATGCTTTCTGAAGGAGTAGAACAAGATAATGACTAACTTTATGTTAGGAATCGATATAGGAACAACAAGCACAAAAGCTGTTTTGTTCAGTGAAAACGGCAAAGTTATTCAACAGGAGAATATCGGTTACCCACTTTACACTCCTGATATCTCAACTGCTGAACAAAACCCGGAAGAAATCTTTCAAGCTGTTTTGAAAGCGATTTCGAATATCACAATACAACATCCTGAAAAACAGATCATGTTTATCTCGTTTAGCAGTGCGATGCATAGCGTCATTGCCATGGATGAAAATGATCAGCCGCTCACTTCCTGTATCACATGGGCGGATAATCGCAGTGAAGCATGGGCCCATAAAATCAAAGATGAATTGAATGGCCATGAAGTCTACAGACGAACAGGAACACCGATCCACCCGATGTCGCCATTAGCCAAAATTGCTTGGATTGTAAATGAGCACCCCGACATCGCGACAAAGGCAAAGAAGTATATCGGAATAAAAGAATATGTCTTCAAAAAATTGTTTAATCAATATACAGTCGATTTTTCCCTTGCTTCAGCAATGGGGATGATGGATCTCAAAACATTGGACTGGGATGACGAAGCATTAACAATTGCCGGAATTACAAGAGAACAATTATCTGAACTTGTCCCGACAACGAAAATATTTAAAAACTGCCATCCGGATTTTGCCCAGCTAATGGGGATTGAACCACAAACCCCGTTTGTCATTGGAGCCAGTGATGGCGTGCTCTCAAATCTCGGGGTCAATGCAATCAGAAAAGGTGAAATTGCCGTCACAATTGGGACAAGCGGTGCCATCCGAACGATTATTGATGAACCGCAAACGGATGAAAAAGGAAGGATTTTCTGCTACGCCTTAACCGAAAAGCATTGGGTCATTGGTGGGCCTGTCAATAATGGTGGGATGGTTCTTCGCTGGATTCGCGATGAGCTAGCCTCAGCAGAAGTGGAAACAGCAAAGCGATTAGGTATTGATCCGTACGAGGTGTTAACGAAAATTGCCGGAGGCGTTAGGCCAGGATCTGATGGATTGCTATTCCACCCTTACTTGGCAGGTGAACGTGCACCATTATGGAATCCTGACGTACGCGGCTCCTTTTTCGGCCTAACAATGTCCCATAAAAAAGAACATATGATTCGTGCTGTCTTAGAAGGTGTCATTTACAATTTATACACGGTATTTCTAGCATTAACTGAATGCATGGATGGACCTGTTACCCGGGTTCAAGCGACAGGGGGCTTCGCAAGGTCAGAGGTTTGGCGGCAAATGGTAGCCGACATCTTTGAATCTGAAGTGGAGGTACCCGAAAGCTATGAGAGTTCCTGTCTCGGTGCCTGTATTTTAGGACTTTATTCATTCGGAAAAATTGAATCATTTGAAGTGGCTTCTCACATGATTGGCAGCACTTACAAGCATACGCCTGAAGGAGGTGCTGTTAAAGAATACCAGCAATTATTGCCGATTTTTATTAATTTATCCCACGTATTAACAGAAGATTATACACGGATTTCAGCGTATCAAAGACGCTTACCGCACTCAACAAAATAACGAATGGGAGGCAATTAAATGCCATTACTTATTGTAGCAATTGGAATTTTAGCATTATTACTTTTAATAATGGGTTTAAAGTTAAATACCTTTATTTCATTAATTATTGTTTCATTTGGTGTTGCATTAGCCCTTGGTATGCCACTAGGGGAAATTGTTAAAACGATTGAAGCCGGATTAGGTGGTACACTTGGGCACTTAGCGTTAATTTTTGGACTTGGTGCGATGCTAGGAAAATTAATAGCAGATTCAGGTGGCGCACAACGAATTGCCATGACCCTTGTGAATAAATTCGGTGAGAAAAATATTCAATGGGCAGTTGTTGCAGCATCTTTTATCATCGGGGTTGCATTATTCTTCGAAGTAGGATTAGTATTATTAATTCCAATCGTCTTTGCCATTTCAAGACAATTAAATGTTTCAATTCTGTATCTTGGCATTCCGATGACAGCAGCATTATCTGTCACACATGGATTCCTGCCTCCTCACCCGGGCCCGACTGTCATTTCCGGTGAATATGGGGCAAACATTGGGGAAGTTCTACTTTACGGTTTTATTATATCCATTCCAACTGTTATTATTGCTGGTCCTATTTTTACAAAGCTTGCAAAAAAACTTGTTCCAGAATCTTTTACGAAGATGGGCAATATTGCTTCATTAGGTGAGCAAAAATCATTTAAGCTTGAAGACACACCAGGGTTTGGCATCAGTGTATTTACTGCCATTCTTCCTGTAATTTTAATGGCGATTGCAACCATTATTACATTGCTTCAAAAAACATTAGGATTTGAAGATAATTCGTTCTTGGCAGCCATCCGTTTTATTGGGGATGCTGGCACAGCGATGTTAATCTCTTTACTAGTTGCCATCTATACGATGGGCATTGCAAGAAAGATTCCAATCAAGACTATAATGGATTCATGTTCAACAGCCATTTCACATATCGGGATGATGCTGTTAATTATCGGGGGCGGCGGTGCCTTCAAACAAGTATTAATAAATGGCGGTGTTGGTGACTACGTTGCCGTAATGTTCAAAGACACTTCCATGTCCCCAATCTTACTTGCGTGGATCATCGCAGCTATCTTAAGAATTGCCCTAGGCTCTGCGACTGTTGCTGCATTAACTACTGCTGGATTGGTAATTCCAATGTTAGGACAAACGGACGTGAACCTCGCATTAGTTGTACTGGCAACCGGTGCAGGCAGCTTAATCGCTTCTCACGTAAACGATGCAGGCTTCTGGATGTTCAAAGAGTATTTTGGCTTAAGCATGAAAGAAACCTTTGCAACTTGGACATTGCTTGAAACTATTATTTCAGTTGCTGGATTAGGATTTGTTTTATTGCTAAGTTTAATAGTATAACCTGCTTTTGAAAAAAGGTCGGACCCTCAATGCTAATACACTTTAGCATCGAGGATCTGACCTGTTACCATTTTTGTCACAAAAGGAGAGTAATAAAGTTGAATACAATTGGTGTTATTGGTTTGGGAGTAATGGGCAGTAATATCGCTTTAAATATGGCAAGTCACGGTGAGCAGGTTGCTGTCTATAATTATACTCCGGATCTAACCGATCAGCTGGTTCAAAAAAGTAACGGTCAGCCCATCCATCCGTACTATGAAATTCAAGATTTTGTTCAATCACTAGAATCCCCAAGGAAAGTCTTCCTGATGGTCACAGCTGGAAGTCCCATCGATTCTGTGATCCATTCATTGGTTCCTTTTCTTGATACAGGAGATATCATCATGGACGGCGGCAATTCCCATTATGAAGATACTGCTCGCAGATATGATGAGTTAAAGTCTAAGGGAATTGGTTATCTTGGAATTGGGATTTCAGGCGGGGAAGTCGGGGCCTTGACAGGTCCTTCCATCATGCCAGGCGGGGATAAGCAAGTATATGAACAGGCAGCTTCGATTCTTACAAAAATAGCAGCCCAAGTAGATGGTCAACCTTGCTGTACGTATATTGGCCCTAAAGGTGCAGGGCACTTTGTAAAGATGGTCCATAATGGAATTGAGTATGCCGACATGCAGCTGATTGCTGAGGCCTATACTTTTTTAAGAGAAAAGTTAGGTTTATCTGTTGATGAAATTGCCGACATCTTCGAGTCATGGAATCAAGGTGAACTAAAAAGTTATTTAATCGAGATTACTGCAGAGATCTTAAGAAAAAGGGATGAAATAACCGGTTCGCCTCTGATTGATGTGATTCTTGATAAAGCAGGGCAAAAAGGCACTGGTAAATGGACAAGCATCCAAGCCATTGATAACGGAATTCCAGCTTCCATTATTACGGAGGCATTGTTCGCGCGCTACATCTCTTCTTTAAAAGAAGAAAGGGTTTTTGCAAAAAAATTCTTGTCGGAACCTGAATTTGATGAGTCCAAATTAGAAAAGGAAGTTTGGATTGAGCACGTTAGACAAGCATTATATTTAGGGAAGGTTTGCGCTTACGCTCAAGGATTTACACAATATAAAATGACGTCTGAACTGTTTGAATGGAATTTGCCTTTAAAGGACATTGCGCTCATCTTCCGCGGCGGCTGCATCATTCGTGCGGAATTTTTAAACGTAATAAGTGAAGTCTATGAAACACAGCCAAATTTGGCTAATTTATTAATCGCTCCTCATTTCGCCGAAAAAGTGAAAGAGTATCAAATGGGACTACGAAAAGTTGTCTGTGAGGGCATTACTTCCGGAATTGCATTTCCATGTTTAAGTGCATCGATTTCTTATTTGGATAGTTATCGGACAGACATTTCAAATGCTAATCTGTTGCAGGCACAAAGAGATTATTTTGGAGCCCACACATATGAACGACGTGACTTAGAAGGAGTCTTTCACACAAACTGGAATGATTGATTTTGCATCAGCAGAAAAAAGGTACCAGACCCCCAATGAATTTTAGGATCTCACTGGGGGTCTAGAACCAGAAACTATCTTCTCCCTCGATTTAATATATTATTTTGTATCCTTTATTTGAATTAGGTCAGAATTAAATACTTCAAACCTGTTTTTTCTAATATCAGCTTCCTGTGTCTTTGCTTTTTTGATAGTCGTTCCTAGACAGCAAAGAAAGGAAAGGTAAAAGAAAACCCATCAGCATATTATACTGTACGTCCATACGTTAATCTATTGCTGCTGATGAAGCGGCTGCTTGGTCAGCCTTCACACAATCAATTGCAACAACGATCGCAATAATGATAGCTTCCATTTCTTCATTCAATATTTGAACCTTATAACTATCGCCCCAAGTGAACCACTCCTTAGTCACTTTACCGACAACTTTCCCATGCTGCAAAACCTGAAAATCCATATCCAACCAATTACCTTGTACTTCAATGCCTGCCGCATCAATCGTATAACGTGCTTTAAAGAAAGAAAACTCCTTCTTAATCGTTAACACCTCTCGGCCATTCACCTCAACAAAAAACTTCGGTAAAAAGCTGAACACCTTTTTCGTAATAAGCGCAACTTCATCTCTTTTTGTATTCATAATGGAGAATGTCTTTGGAATCTGCATAAAACTGCCCTCCACATAATAAACATCCTTCTCCTGTTGGTCCTTTACCGTAAATTTGCCACTTAGACTAAATACCTTCTGTTTAATATATAGTTGCTTCATGCTATGCCTCCTTGATGTAGCATATTAATTACAATATGTTATGTTTTGTCTTACTGCTAATCATAGCATTATCAACAGAAGTGTGCTTTCTAAATAGTCTCTGCCAACCCTGCTGCCTTGTCGAGTCTGGTAAATTATTCACCGCAATTTGATAAAAAAGGGTTCTTCTCGCAAAAGTATTTTATGGTATGATGTTTAGGTTGTGTATACACTATGTGACACATTAACATTCATCTATGAAAAGAGGTATTTATGCACCCTGTAAAATTATCAAAGCGACATTGGTTGCTTATCTTAACACTTACTTTATTAACATTTGTTCTTGGGACAAGCGAATTTGTGATTGTCGGAATCTTAACCGATATTTCCTCAAGCCTTCATATAACAAATGCAAAAGCAGGTACACTCGTTTCCGCGTTTGCCATTACGTTTGCCATCGCCACACCACTAGTAATGTCAGCAACAAGTCATTTTCCAAAGCGTAGATGGATGTTGTTTTTGATCGGATCTTTCATCGTCCTGAATGCATTATGTGTAATCTCGTCGAGCTACATCATGCTCCTCACCCTTCGAATGATGACAGCAATTGTGACAGGCGTATTAATTTCACTCGCCATGATAGTTGCGAGTGAAACGATGCCGATTCAAAAACGCGGACTCGCGATATCATTCGTTTTCGGTGGGTTCACACTGGCAAATGTCGTTGGAGTGCCAATTGGTACAGTCATCGCAGATTGGTATAGCTGGAATGCCACTTTCATGTTAACGACTCTCCTAGGAGGATTAGCGTTTTTTGCATCCTTTTTCGTCTTGCCTAATGGACTCAGCCAAATACGGAGTTCGATTCGGGATCAGTTTTCTTTATTGACCAAGCCACGAATTTTGATGGCATTTTTCATTCCTGCTCTCGGATTTGGTGCAACGTATGTTGTCTTTACATACCTTGTTCCTATCTTAAAGGGAATGGAAGCACCAAATAACTTCATTAGTTTAATCTTATTTGGTTACGGAATTATTTCGATTTTCAGCAATATCCTCGCTGGTAAAATTGCCAGCCACAATGCAATCGGTCGCCTTCGGTTTGTTTTTCTCGTACAGGCAGTGGTGCTAGCAAGTTTATTTTGGACGACCCAAAACTTCGTTGTCGGGTTAACCAACATCGGCTTAATGTCATTAATGGCGATTATGTTAACAACATCGACACAGCTTTATTTAATTGATCTTGCTGGCATTTATCAGCCAAAAGCAACAGGGCTCGCCGCTTCACTTATGCCAGTAGCAAGCAACGTAGGTATCGCTTTCGGTTCAGCTCTAGGAGGAATGGTGTATCATCAAGGAAATTTAATGAATGTCACATGGGTTGGTGGAATCGTGGCAGTCTGTGCTTGTCTCCTAACTTGTTTTAGTCATCTTTTAGACGAAAAACAAAAGAAATTAGCATAAACACACAAGAAAGGGCAGCCCCCAATTAACCCAAGCTGTCAATTTCTACGAAAGACAGTTTCTCCTATGGTGGAAAGGAAAGGAATTAACCTCTTCTTTTCCACCAATAGGAGGCCATGGAATCTGAACAAAGGAATATTATTAGGTCCCAGAACTTATGATTTATTTGTTAACTTCACAACAGATGAATTGGGTTTCTTCTCTTTTTGTATTCTCATAATACTCTGTTCATTAAGTAAACCAATAATTTTTTCAAGGTGATCCAAATCACTTACCACAAAAAAACTTGGCTGGAATAGTCTATTTTTTAAATAAAATGTCAATTTATATGCATTGTTCACTCGAGAATCAAGCCCATAAAGCTCATGCCAACGAATTATTTTTTCTGTTTCATAGTATTTTATTTGATTTGAAGAATAGGATTTTCCATGAAGGATTAGACCTTTTGGTAAAATAAACAGATTTCCGCGATGCTTAATTGCGCTAATGATTGTGAAAAACAAATAGGCAAAACTAAAGAAGGAGGATCCCAACCAGTCAGTTGAAATGACAATTATTAAAAGCACTGTTAACAATACAAGAGCAATCATGGTGCCCCATTTTACATATTGATAAGATTTCGTGTGCTTTGTTAAAGGCTCCATCTCTTTCCACTCAGTTGGCAGGAGGATACTACTAAACTCATGTTCTTTTTTGGGAAAGAGCGCATCTTTAGAGCAATCAGCTGCTTTCTTTAGATTTAATCGATATTTGATTAAATAAATGACTCCTAGAACAAATAACACCGTAAATATGATGTTCATCACTTCTTAATTACTCCTCCTTCTCTCTTTCCTTTTTCTTCACCCATTATTCCAAAGAAATTTTTACAACATCATCTAAATATTTCGTTGTACTATATCCATAAATCTCCAGACTCTTAGGATTTACATTTTTACCTTGGAACCGAACGCTTTGAACTGTAGATAAATGACGGGGCTGCTCGATTTCCTCATATGGGACCGGCATATTATTTATTTCGTATACTACCCCGTTTTTATCAACAATTACTCCTTCAGAATTCATATCTATAAAACTCGATTCATTTACAATATTGAATTGAAGCCACTCATACTCCCGATTCTCAACCTCATGATTACTTAGCACAAAATTCGTAGAGTCGCCAACTTCCATCCTATCTATGGAAATTGTACTTCCCGCATATTCAAAAGTATGAGGGTATTCTCTAATATCGTCCAATTCGATGATAAATGTATCTTCAACCGTTAAATTAGCAGATTTAAATTGAACATGAACCTCTTTCGGTTTTTCTCCAAAAAGAGGGTCAAAGTGTGTTTGATAAGTTGCCCAATTCACGTCTTGCTGTGAATGCCAAAAAGAGCTGCCATACATTTGAGCTTTTATTTTTTTATTGTTCACTTCTAGATTGTTAATATTAAGAGAGTCTATCCGCTTCACTATTCGTTCATTATTAATACCAAATTGCAGAATCGTTGTAGTTGGAGCAATGATGAGTTTATCAAATCGAAGGGGAATTCCTTCAATTTCTGTTACTTCATCATCCAATGCATATTCGGTGGAAGGCCGTTTTGTTACTGGTATCTCGAAGCTCCACTCGCCTGTTTTATTTTCAATATTATCGTAATTCCAATAACCAGAGCGCCCAGAGGAATCACGAATTAATTTCTGAAGCTTCGTGATCGTGAGTTTGATTGTCCCGCTCTCCTCTTTAAGTGGCAACAGACTCATCTTCCCTTTAAACACGTTCTTTTCTTTGTTATTTATATCCGATTCAAGGTCAGGAGGATAGAACCTTGGATACGTTTCACGGCTCATGATTTCATACTCGTTCTCTACAAAAACCCCATCACCATAACCAAAATTCATCACAAATTGATTATCTTCACCTGTATCTTCTATTTCATAAATAACAAGCGTCTGAACATCATCAGCAATTACGCTCTTAATCTTCACCTTCACCCCGTCGTCTTCCGCTTCCAGATTCAGCCTTTTACCGAGGTCCTGCTGTAGAAAATAACGCAATTCCGGATCTTCTTCTGTCCATGTATAGTAGACGTAGGCAAACGCCCCTGTAAAGAAACCTACACCCATCAATAATGCGAATACACTAGCAAAAACAAGTCCCATTCTTTTACGTTTCTTGTTCTTCTGTTGTCTGTGGATTTCTTTTTCAGTCAGCCTAGCTCTAACCTTCTCCATAAAACCATATGGCACATGCAAATCTTCTATTAGATTAGTAAGATCCAACATCGTTAACATGACATCCTGAAAGGCAGCCAGATCCTCCTGACAATCTTGACAATGATAAATATGTATTTCGAAATCAATCTTTTTCTGTCGATCCATCGCTCGTTCTAAGTAATAGATGTAATCCTTTTTATATTCCTTACAGCCATTAAAGGTTGATTCAGGCCTCATTTCATTTCTAAGAGACTGGATTCCTGAAGCCAAAAGTTCTTTCATCTTTTCCGCTGACACTTGGAGAAGATGTGCCGCTTCCTCCTGAGAGAATCCTTGTATATATGTTAGGACCATGGCTTCTCTCTCGGACTCCTTCAATTGATCAAGTGCTTTAAATAACTCCTGCCTTGGTTCACTGTCCTCTGAAGCTTGTAAACTTCTATCACCCGAAAGCTCCCGACAGTTATATATGAAAATGGATGTACCCCATGTTTCGAATGGTGTTTTATTCTTATATCGAGGCCATTCCTTTTGGACTTGTATTATGGACCGGTAAAAAAGCTCTTCCATTTGCTTTTGATTACTAAGATAGGACCAGCCAAGTATATAAAACGATTGTTTGTGCTGATCGAACCAATCGACTATGGATTCCACGTCTTTTTCTCTTATTGTAGTGGTAGAAATGGGATTTGTTTTTGCTGGAATCATAAACATGTTCCCCCCTTTTATCCGCGTGTCATTAACATTATATATGTGTTCCTGATAATTTGATCCGCAACCTTTGTATAAATTTCAGGTGAAAGCTAGTAATTTTTATAAATAAATTACAATTATTATAAAATAATGGTTCATATATAGAATATCAAACTTCGAATTAGTTCGTAAGACTGCTTGTATTTTTATCTCAACAGATTAAATATTATTTTTTCAAAACAGAAAAACCCCCTATAGGTAATAGTGTATCATCTACAATTTTTCTTGTAGCCTTTTTACACTATCCACATATAGGGGCTAAAATCAAGGAAACCCTTTCAAACAATTGTTCAGCTTTTACTAAGATTTTTGTTGCAACCTTTATGCTCGTTAAGGTGGGTGCTGTTTTGGAAAAAAACTCATTTACTTATGATACGGTTCACCTATGCTTTTCTAGTACAGCAACCTTCATCTAGCTATCTAATGTACTCAAATCTGCTAAAGATAATCGACTAACTACATCATAACGATTCCCTTCCCCTCTAGGGTTTATAATAACTGTCCCCATATTAGGTATTTGACCTAAACCGACCCCTTCCGGGAAACTGTGAGCAACAATAACCTTATTTCTCCCCACTTCTGGTATTGTTTCAAAATAAGACTTAAGATTATATAAAATTCTTTGTCTATCACTACTAGGTAAATTTCCACTCAACCAATTTACCTCAACCCAAAAAGGATTAACTTGAACATTATGACTTCCAAATGCTAACTGTGCTGTTTCTATTGTCCTGCAAAAAGGACTTGTCGAAACAGGGTATTCAATCGGAATTTGTAAATATCGAAGAATTTCTCCATAGTAAATAGCCTGCCTACGTCCCTTTTCAGAAAGATTTCTTTGGGTTAAACAGTTTTGAAAGTTTAAATAGGGTAAATCTCTTCCAACGGTCGCTTCCCCATGCCTTGCATATAATATAAATCCTCCAGTTCTAATGGAATTTAGTAACGATCTATTCAAAATATTTTTCTCCTTTCATATAAACATCCTATTTACTGCTAATGTATGACATGGGTTCTTAATCAGTTAAAAAAAAACAAACAGGAATAATTAATACCTTTTCCCGTTTGTTTTAAGCATAGATTTATACTGTTGCAAAGCCACGCGTGTGATTGGAAAACTAACTTTTCCATCAGATTCAATTTTAATAAAAATCCAGTCTTGATAAAGTTTCTTTATTTATTAGAATTTCTACCCTCTGTTTTACCACTATTTATGATAAGGTTCACCGTAACATATTAAAGTGAGGTTTTTTCTGTTTCTTGCAATAATGGGGAGTCGATTTAGCTACTCCTCCTATAGAATTGTTAATACGACAATTCTTAGTATATATGTTAAAATTAATAGTTTTTACACCCATTAAATTTTTGTAGCAAGGAAATCAAAATATTGCTTAAATTTATCACATTGGTTTTTCCATGTCCAATTCTGTATTTGTATTAAGTTTTCTTCAGACAGTTCCTTTAGCAGTGCTGGTTGTTTGTAGATTTTTAATATAGCCTGTTGCAAGGCCTCTATTGAACGATCCTTCAATATGAACTCCTTCTGCTTAGGGCCTAACACTTGTGGAACAATCCCTACATTGGTTGAGATTACTGGAACACCACAAGCCATGGCTTCCAAAATAGGGTTAGGTGTCCCTTCTATTTCTGACATACAGACTAAAATATCGATATTAGAATAGTAGTGAACCATTTCATGGTGAGGAACAATGCGTTCATTACTATCGCAATACTGTCCTGTAATGCGATAGCCTAAATCTTCGAATTGTGCCACCGCAGGCTTCACTATGGTTCGAAACCCTTTGAAGTCCTTTTTTTTCGGTCCCCATTTACTATTTCCCACCCAACCGATTTTCAATGTTTTTTTTTGAGTGTTAAACCTCTCTAATCCGATAGGATAGAAAATATCAGGGTCAACTCCATCTTCAATAACCATTAGTGGTTTCGGATACTCTTTAATATTATTATAGATATTCCAAAGGGACCTGGAGGAGACATAATAATAAGCAGAATGGAAAAGATTTTTTCTTTTACGTATTTCCCTTTTTTTCAAAAACAAATGATCATAAACACAAGTCGATAAAACCTTTTCCTCTAGGAATTTTTCAGCACCTTCAGCTGATAATAATGTTGGAATCATATCTCTCCAGAAAATATGGATAATGTCAAAATCCTCTATTTCGCTAAATAATTTACTGTAATTCCAATCCAATTCTTTCATTGAAAACAATCTAAAATCAAAGAAGCTGTTTAAGTTCTTCTCAATTTGTCGCATAATATTGCCAAACGCCCAATAATCAACGTCGGCGATTAAAGCAATCTTTATTTTTTGCTGTTTTTCATTCAAAACGAGCCACTCTTTTCCCTTATCTATAGAGTTGTTTTTTTCCTTCACCCATTGAATAACAGTAGGTGTTAATATCTTATAACCATATTTTTTTTCAAGATAAAGAGCTGAGGCCTCTATAACCTTCGAAGAGTATCTTTGTTTTTCATAGTCTAAATCAGTTGTATTATTTTTTTCGATTGTATGGTCGTGTACTAAATGAAACGAACATATATTGCCAATCCGAAGCCCTTCTCTAAAAAGACGGATTGAAAAGTCTAAATCCTCAAATCCAATAAACATTTGCTCGTCATAGCCACCTAACCGTTGAAATGTACTTTTTCTGAAAATAGAAGCGCCACCAAAAAGGAAATTTGATAAAAAAGGCTTGGTTAAATATTTTTTATTAATATTTTCAATTTTAGTTTGTTTGAAGCAAGTACCGGCTCCAAGTGCAACATGGTTGTCATAAGGAGTTATATAAAGATGGCCGCCTAAAGCATCGATTCTCTTTTCATTAGATTTTAATAGGGGTAAGTTCAGGAAATGGCACCCAAGTGTTTGAAGGGTTTCACGTAGCGGATCTAATGGATCGCTGATGAAATAGATATCATTATCTAAACACATAACCCAATCAGTGTTGATATGATCTAGCGCACGATTCCTCGCACCAGCGACCCCATAATTACAACCAAGCTCTACGATTTTTATATTAAAACGAAGATTGGTACACTCGCTTTTTAATTCCTCTAATTGTTCGGGACTTGATCCATTATCAACTATTAACAAGTCTCCCTTAAATCGTGGGATATAGTTTTCTACGGATTTTAATAGCCTCTTCGACATAGTAACTCTATTTAAAGATAAAAAAGTTATCGTCAAATTTTCGCCATTGGGACCTATATTATTATCTGCTGATAATAAATGGCTTAATGGACTGCTAAAGTAACTTAACTTGTTTACTCCTTTGTTAAGACCAGACATTAAGTCAACTCCTTAATTAAAAAAAAGATATAAATACTCAATATTTAAATGTAACCAACTGAGTCCCGCAAAGGATTTTGAAGATATTTTTTATAAGTGATGAATTGCCAGGCAGGAGAAATTCTCTAAGATGTTAAAACAAATTTGTCCAATTTTTGTGCATATGCCGACTAAAGATTGATGGGAAGGAGTGTTCCAAATATCTTATGAAAACCAGAAACCCCTTGTAAAGGACGCTTACCCATATTTAACAAATTTTGGACCTATATACTATTAAACAACGAAAGTTTAAATTCCATTCCTGGATTTCTTGTCTATGTTATTAAATAGCTGACATGGATAGTTCCAAAATTTAAAAATCTTTTTAAGAAGAAAGGTATCCGTTCAAGTGAAATTAAATTTAATCATTAATTAACTTAAAAGGACTATCATCCTATTTTTTCAATCATCATACATAACTAACACATTTAAATTTAAAACCAATAATATATAATAAATAACAGCTTATGAGGTGAATGAATGGAGAAAGTTTTGGTTAGTGGCGGTGCGGGTTTTATTGGATCCCACATTGTCGATCTACTAGTCAAGGAAGGTTATGAGCCTATTATTATTGATAATCTTTCGACCGGAACAACAAGTAACTTACTATCCAATTTAAAATTTTATCATGTTGATATCACATCTCCGGACTTAGAAATGATTTTTGAAAAAGAGAAGCCATCCTATGTAATTCATCTTGCCGCTCAAGTAGACGTCGAAAAATCCATTAAAAATCCATCGAGAGATGCGGAAATTAATATTTTAGGTACAATTCGTTTGTTGACATATTGTTATCAATTTAATATAAAAAAGATCATTTTTTCTTCCTCATGTGCTGTATATGGAAATACTCCTCATTATGGCATTACAGAATTATTCCCAGTGCAGCCACTCTCATTTTATGCTATATCCAAATATGCGTCGGAAATGTATATTAAGCTTTTTTATGATCTGTATGGACTTCCATTTACTATTCTACGATACGCAAATGTCTATGGCCCGCGACAAAATTCAAAAGGTGAAGGGGGAGTTGTCTCCATTTTTTTAAATAAACTTTTCAAGAATGAAGATGTCAACATATATGGGGACGGGGAACAAACTCGTGATTTTGTTTACGTAAAGGATGTGGCAGCAGCTAATTTACTATCGCTGAAAAAAGGAGATAATGAAATTATTAATATTGGTTTAAACTCAAAAACTAGCATTAATAAACTCTATCATCTATGTAAAACAATGATTACAAATCCACCTGTTTACCCGATTTATCTACCAGCACGTAAAGGAGATATTAAACATAGTGCATTGGATCATACGAAAGCCATTGAAATACTTGGCTGGAAGCCTAAATATGATTTACTACAAGGCTTATCTGAAACAATTAAAATCTTTGATGCAGAGAACCAAGGGCTTAACTAACTTTTAAGTATCTCTTTTATCAAAATTGGTCAATGCATAGAGAATAATTTATACAACAAAATGTTAGATATAGCTATGGGAAGTATTATAATGAAAAATATGACAAACCCTTTTTTGTATACCAGCTATCCAAAAGGAAATCAAAGAGTGTAGAGA
>NZ_JBALNX010000081.1:0-2448 GCF_036962035.1 Bacillus sp. JJ1773 | reverse complement strand
TCTCTACACTCTTTGATTTTTAGGGGAATAAAAAACTTTCATGGCCACCGCTTTTTGCCACCTTTATCTGTTATTGGGTCTGGCCGTTTTCTTGGACCTTCCTCCTCAATTTACAGACAAAGCCAGAACTATTTGGGTAAACATATGAAAATACGATTCATCACTACGATGAGATTTTTGACGCACCTGATGTACATAGGGATAAGTTCTTTCACTGTGGGCGACTGATGCCAATTCCGCTAAGCAATGAACTCCATAACTCATAATTATCCCACATTATTTTAGAAATATGGCAATTTAGAACACATATATGATCTAATCCCCAGTTTTCCTCAATCATGGTAGAAGAATCTGAATCGGAAATTAACAGCACACAATAATTATGCTTTACTAGGCTGTCAAGTACACGTTGTAATTCTACTGCTTCATCATATGACCCACCTAAGCGGATGAAAAGAATGGATTCGCTCGTTTCCATTTCCCTCAAAAACCGTCCTATCCTCCTTTTATATTTTTCTTTAACCTCAGGATAACAAGATAAGGAATCTGGTGTGTTTTTATCAGTTTTAAAATCATGTGCAGAATAAATGTTGTAATAATTGTCTTTTATAAGCAACTTGGAGTCGTTATCATAATATGAAGAAAATGTAAGGTTCTCCAATTCCATAAAATTAACGAAACGGTTTGCTAATAAACGATTTACATCTGCTAGAGATGGGCTTATCATCCAATCTAAAACGCCAGCAAACGGACGTAACCCCCGATATCGCAAGTGATTCGAAGGAGCACAATTTAATCCTAAACTATAAATCATACTATAATTTTTTTTAATCTCTTTTAACTTCATAAAAGGAACACTCCCGCTATAGAATATGATTAAAATTTCTGGAATAGCACTAATACAAGTCAAACCTATATGGCAAAAATTTCATTTGGGGGGTTCATTTCGAATTATTCTGCTTGTACTTACCCACATATCATTAGGGAATAAGAAAGCAGGGAATAACGATTACATTAGTGAATTGTTTAATCCATTTAGTCTATTTCAATATACGCAAGTTAAGAATGGCTGGCTTGTATTCTTGTCTAATATTGCTGTCTTATTTACGCCCCCACCTCCAAAAAAAAAATTACTTATTAGATATATCATAAGCTCAAATAGGCCACACCTGTTTTTTCAGGGTGGCCAATATTATGATTTAGTTATCTTGTTAAAGGCAATGCATGACATGAAACTGGTAAAGTTGTTGACAATAGATGTAATGGATCAATGGCATCTACTTCTGTAAAATTCATATTGGAAAGCTACTCAAATAGATAGCGGAGATAATAATAAGGATTTAATCCATTTGCCGCGGCTCTATGAAAAAACCTCATTTACTTGTGGTACGGTTCACCGTGATGTATAAAAATCGTCGTAGAATACCCAGTGTCTAAAAGTACATCATTGAGATTTCGGCTTTATTGCATTTTATTTAAAATTCGTTCATACCTATTGAATTAAGTATTCTGTATCACGCTTTGCTGCAAAACTAGTGTCAAATTATTTAATATACTCTTTTTGGTATATTTCATTTACACCCTTACAATGCCCCCCCGCTATTTTATTGCTGCTCAAGGGATCGTAATAATTGTAAATGAAATCGCATTTTACAGCTATGTTTGGTTTGCTAAAATAAATATATAGTAATTCGAAGGGGCGATAAAAATGATTGTTGATTGCCATTTTCATGTAGATGAATCAATGTTAACTCTAGATAAAATGATAGAGGGCATGGATAAAAATGATGTAGCTAAAACAGCGCTAATTGCTCCCATGAATGAAACAATGTTTGAATTGGAAAGCACTTTTCAAAATAATTTACAACGCTTTTTCCGTTTTCTAATACTAAATGTACCTCAAATAGGGCTGAAAATTTATGACGGTCTAGTAAAGGATAGCTATCTCAAACTTTATGGCAATTCATACAGAATTTTTACTAAGCCGAGCAATGATATTGTTGCTGCTGCTATTGATAGATTTCCCGATCGGTTTCTAGGCTGGGTAGCAGTGAATCCAATGATTTCTGAATCAGTGGAAGAAATAGATTTATATCTTAATAAACCTGGTTTTATTGGGGTGAAAGCCCATCCCTTCATGCATGAATATAGTATTAAGGCACTTGATCCAGTTGCGGCTATGTGTGAGTCAAAAGGCATACCTTTGATCATTCATCTATCTTCAGAACAGGACTCCTATAAATATTTACCTGAAAAATACCCTAAACTTAAATTAATTTATGCTCACGCCGGTCTTCCTTTTTGGGAAAAACTATGGAAATACGTTAAGGATCAACCAAATGTATTTGTTGACACATCAAGTGACTATCTTAATCTATTGTAAAGAATGCAGTAGAATCATTAGGGTATCGAAAAGTACTGTATGGTTGCGATGGACCATATGGAATG